>JAVCCW010000030.1 GCA_030765235.1 Candidatus Gorgyraea atricola
CTGCAAGGCCCTTTGCTGCCAGGCACATTGTTATAGACGAGGTAAGTGTAGTCTTACCGTGATCAACGTGACCTATAGTACCGATATTTACGTGTGGTTTAGTGCGTTGGAATTTTTCCTTTGCCATGTTACCCTCCGAATTTGCTCCGCCTAAACGGAGCTGCTGATGGGAATTGAACCCATGACCTCTTCCTTACCAAGGAAGTGCTCTGCCGACTGAGCTACAGCAGCAGAACTTACATTTGTATATATAATAATTATTTATGATAACAGATTATATATAGAAATAGAAACGTAATTATATCATATTAAAGTTTCCTGTCAAGAGAAAAATAAAATAATTTAAGGAAGTCCCGTCTGTAATGCGGGGAGCAATGCATGGGCTATCTTGAAGTAAATAATCAGGCCTATGACATCGACAATACTGGTGGTAATCGGACCTGCCAGGACAGCTGGATCAAGCCCGAATCTTTTGGATACGAGCGGGAGAAATATTCCAGTACAGATAGCTAAAAGAACTATTGAAGTCATTGTCACGCCGACCACTACTGCCAATAACGGAGACTGCTGCAGTAAAATCGCCCGGCCAAACGCGACTGTGCCGACTATGGCGCCCATGAATAACGCCGCGATCAACTCGACCTTGACCACTTTCCATGTATTCTTAAGTGTGACATCGCCCGTGCCTAATCCGCGGATAATGGTGATGGATGTCTGGTTCCCAGCGTTGCCGCCTGTATCCAGAAGCATTGGTATGAAGAATGTAAGCGCAACAACTCTACTCAGTGAATGTTCAAATGTCTTAAGGACTGTGCCTGTTAAAAAGTCAAAGACCAAAAGAAACATGAGCCAGCCTGCCCTGCGTTTGACAAGCCCTAAGCTATTCACATGGGCATAGCGTATCTCTTCGCCCTGCTCGGGTGTCATCTTTCCTATTTCATAGATCTCTTTGGTCGTTTCTTTGTGCATCAGATCCACAACGTCATCGACCGTGATTATGCCGACAAGTCGATTTTCTGGATCCACTACAGGCATGTTTAGCAGATCATATTTTTCAAAATTTTTCGCGACCTCTGTATTCGGTGTATCTGTATTGACCTTTATCCAATCAACAGGCGTCATCACATCCTTTATAAGCATATCAGGTGCTGCTATGATAAGTATCTGAAGTGTCACGTCGCCCAAAAGCCTGTGATTATCATCCGTAATATATACTGAATTTATATCCTTGATCTGGCCTGGCCTGTAATTTTCCTGTAGCGACAGAAGCGCCTTCCTTGCAGTCATTGACGGCCGCAGCTCAATAAGTTCTGTTGTCATCAGGCCGCCCGCAGTATCCTCAGGATATTTAAGGAGTCGGTTAAGATCATCCACCTCTTCCTTTTTCATGAGGTTCTTTAATTTTTTTTCAACAGCAGGCCGCAGATCCTTAAAAAGATCTGCTCGTTCATCTGATGCCATCTCATTGAGGATCTGCGAAATCTCTTCGTTCTTGAGATTATTCAAAAGGAATGACTGGTCTTCGAATGGCAGGTTTTCAAAAACCTCGATCGCCATCTTTGGACCAAGGAGTTTAAAGACAAGGACCTTCTCATTTCCCTCAAGAAGCTTGATACCTTCTGCAAGATCCATTGAAGGAATAGTCTTTATTATTTCCTTTAACTGCGCAAAATTCCTGTTCTGAATCCGATCCTTTATCTCAGGAAGAAAAAGCGCAAACACATCGACTTTTTTGGTGATATTATTCTTCATAGCTTATCTGTAACTCTGCCCTTTGACGCGTTCGCTTCGCTCACTTGCTCGGGGTATGGTGAGCAAGCCCTTGACATCAAAGATGTCAAGGGCGCGTCGAACCATGGAGCTGGTGAGAGGAATTGAACCTCCAACCTATGGTTTACAAAACCATTGCTCTGCCTTTGAGCTACACCAGCGAATTTTTCGAAGAAAAATTTATCCTGAGCAAGTCAAATAATGCAAAGTATTATTTGGCGCGTCGAAGGACATCTCTTCATTCTATAAAAGATATACCAAATCCCTTTTAAAGTCAATATCAATTTAATACTAAAGATCTGTTTTGGACCTATCCTGCTGTACCTTGTCGCCAATTCCTTTTCCATCCCACCAGAAAACATTGACCCGCTCGGCAAATTTGCGCTTTAGCGCTTCAAGAGGCCTTGCTCCAAACCTAATGCCCACCAGTTCCCCACCTGTTATGCCATAGGCCTCCTGCCTGCATGATATTTCTTTTTTTAAAATATCGGGCACCTGCGCTAATTTAGATTTGACCCTGCCTGATGAAATAAAATTATAAAGATTTGCACTGCCAACCCATGGGCCAGCGAATAAAACAACAGGTATGCTAACATTATGCTTTGCTGTAAAAAACTTAAGTGCCTCTTCAAAAATATAATATGTGGCTACGTGATCAGGGTGTTTATCTTTGAGCGAAGGAATTGCTATAACTAATTTGCCACTGTTATCTCTGCAGGCATTCTCTATAGCAGCCTTGGTCTTTTCTATTTCATCATTTAAGACATCTTTTCCTATAAGCCTCTCCCCTCCACCACCTATGTAATCATAGAAAGGAAAACGATTAAATATAGTATTTTCTTTCTTAATCCCTATTATAGCATCACTCTTGATTGTCTCCCTTTCCCTGATTTTAATAGAAAGGATTCTCTTAACCAAAATATCATCATCCTCTGACAAAGCAGCCCCTTTCTCAAGATTAATTAATATAGCATCCAAGCCTTCTTTCCATTCTTTCGGCAAATAAAGTTCTTCTACGCTAGCGTCTTTTAAGTCTCCTATCTGCTCTTTGGTAAAATCGCCTGCTTCTTTAAAGTTCTTGTCATCAATCCCATCTATATAAGCCCTGTGACCTGTTGTCATATTAAAATTTATGACATTCCCTTTAAACTTTTGCGCCAAAATAAACAAGGCTAGGGCCAGATCATCCATGTGGGGAATGCCTGCCAATAAACACGTGCCTTTGGAGAAAAGTAATTCTTTTTGTTTATTGTATGCTTTCCACTCGCCATTCTCCATCATACGCACAGTAAATACTTCTCCGTATTGTTTTTTCTCAACGCCGTTAGCCATATTAGAAACTTTTGTTGCCCTGGCAAAGTCAATGCGCTTATTTTGACTTCCATGCGCATGAATGGATTTTTCTTTGCGTGGCCATTCATTTTCAGTATAAAAAATAAGCATCTCATCTCCTTCTATGCTCTTTTTGGTCTCATACTCCATTCCGAGTATTTGTTGTCCTTGTTCTACGGTCCACTTCTCGATAATCTCTCGGATTTCAGTGTCTATTTTGTCAGGAATCATTATAATTGTAGGTTTAAATTTAGACAATATTTTGCTAACGGTGCTCTCTTCTAATGTTTGCATCGCTACATTATTTTTGCACCTTAGTTTTGAAATAAGATCTCCCTGATATACCAAAGCATCGTTTTTCTTTTTTTCAAAAATTAAAATCTGCTCATTTTCAGGACACACAACACTCCTCGTGCCAGGAATAGCCTCTTCTTCTTTCATAACCAGGCGGGTAGCAGAATCAGGATTATCAGCAAGATCACGCATAGATAGCTTAATAGAAGCCTCTGTTTTAGACTCCTCGCCAAACTTAAGCGGCGCGCGAAGCGCATAAGAAGGGCTTGAAAATATTAGCGTAAATATAAATGCTATATAATATGCTTTTTTAATCATAATCGGAATCCAGACATAAAATGGCCGTTTATTTCACGGCCTGCGTATCTATTCTGTTTAATTATAACAGATTATTGAGGCTTGGTCAACAACTTAAAGAGGCCCCTCGACGCGCTCGCTAGAGTTAAGCGTGCGGGCTCGCTTGCTCGGGACAAATTTTGCTTTGCAAAATTTGGAGCGGGTGAACGGGATCGAACCGTCATAGCTAGCTTGGAAGGCTAGTGCTCTGCCATTGAGCTACACCCGCCTACGTTCAAATATAGCGATACTTCGCAGCATACTTCGGCGGGCAAGCCCGCCATCACATATGATTTACCATCCGTAGCATGCTTCGAAGAATAGCCCCATTTGAGCGTAGGATGGTGGGCAGAGAAGGATTCGAACCTTCGTAGGCGCGAGCCATCAGATTTACAGTCTGACCCCTTTGGCCACTCGGGTATCTGCCCTTTTGTCCTGTTAAAACATCGCGTCAGGGACAAGGGACAAGGAACATGTGACAAGGGTGCGATTAAACAGCCTTCCTTGTCCCTTGTCTCTTGCCTGCCCCGTACGAAATCTTTGATTTTCGTATGGGGTCCCTTGTCCCCGACTCTATTGCCTCCGGAACTTTCTCCAGTATGTCGCCTGCTATTAGCCCAGCTTCACCTTTTTCTTTTGCTGCGAGGTCGCCGGCAAGGCCATGTACATGGACTGCCAGTCTTGCAGCATCAAAAGGTTCAAGGCCCTGCGCTAAAAATCCTCCGATAACACCTGTAAGCACATCGCCGCTTCCAGCAGTTGCCATGCCAGGGTTGCCGGTCTTGTTCACGTAAGCTTTATTCTTTTCTGCAACAATTGTTTCAGAGCCTTTTAAAACTACTACAGCATTATGTTGATTTGAGAATTTTTTTGCAATAGTTAATCTGTTTTTTTGTATATAGCGCGTACTTTTGCCAATGAGCCTCGACATCTCGCCTGGATGCGGCGTAACTATGTAAGCTTTTTTTATTTTCTTCAAAATAGATACATCGCTGCAAATTGCATTCAATGCATCAGCGTCGAGAACCAAGGGTTTCTTGATGCTTGCGACGATCTCCCTTATCAATCGCTGTGTATCTTTATTTTGAGAAAGACCAGGGCCTAAAATTACTATGTCTGCATCGTTAGCTTGATGCAATATCTCTTTTTTTGCCTTTAAGGACAGTGTGCCGTACCTTGTCTCGGGCAACGCGCATGTCATGACCTCTGTCAGCTTCCTGGCCATTACAAGGCTCAGGGACGCTGGTATGCCAAGCGTTGCAAGTCCTGCGCCTGAGCGCAAAACCGCGTTCGCGCACAATGCTGCCGCGCCTGTAAGCCCTCGCGAGCCAGCAAGGATAAACACATGGCCATAGTCACCTTTATGGCTATCCTTTTTTCTCTTCTTCATATCCACAGTTCTCCCTCTGTAGGCCAGGTTCAAACCTGGCCTACAGAGGGAGAACTTTAGTCATTAATCATTCCGCCAGAGTATTGCATTGCTCACAGCATAATTGGCTGTGTGAGACATACTTACTATGATATTGTCGAGGCTATTCTTTTCTGCAAACTCCTTTGCCTCTCCGTGCAGGACTATTTCAGGTTTTCCTTTTTTATTGTTGAGGATTTCGATGTTCTTTAACTGTATACCTATCCTTGTATCACCAAATGCCTTTAAAACAGATTCCTTGCACGCGAATCTTGCAGCGAGATTCTCAGAGGGGAATTTCTTGGTATTTACATAATCCATCTCTCTCTGAGTAAACACCCTGTTCAGAAACTTCTCGCCCCATGCATCGAGCGCCTTTTTCACCCGCTCTACTTCGATTATGTCAACTCCTGTCCCAACTATCATATAAGCGCCTTCATGTCGCGCACTGCATTGTAAAGTCCGGTAAACATTGCCCGGGAAATCATTGAATGGCCTATGTTCAGTTCATTCATGCCCTTTATTCTGGCAATCCTTGCTGTATTGGTATAATCAAGGCCATGGCCTGCATTCACCACCATGCCTAAAGAAAGCGCGAAACTTGTTGCCTCTTTTATTTTTTTAAATTCTCTGTCTATGGCCTTTTTTGTTTTGACTAAGCTATATAAACCCGTGTGTATCTCTATAATAGTTGCGCCGATTTCTTTTGCCGCGCCGATTTCTCGCTCATCAGGGTCGATAAAAAGGCTTACGGCAATGCCTTTTTTCGAAAGCGACTCTATTACGCGACCTATCTTTTTTTTATTTTTTGTAACCGACAGGCCGCCCTCAGTTGTAAGCTCCTGCCTTTTTTCTGGGACTAGTGTTGCCTGATCTGGCCGAATCCTCTTTGCGATCTCCACTATCCCTGGATTTATCGACATCTCGAGATTAAATCTTGTACGTATCGTTTTTCTCAGCGCCCTGACATCCGCATCATTTATATGTCGTCGATCTTCTCTAAGATGCGCTACGATACTGTCACACCCGGCCTTTTCGCATAAAAGGGCTGCCTGCACAGGGTCAGGTTCTGTGCCGCCTCTTGTCTGCCTCACTGTAGCGACATGATCCACGTTCACACCGAGCTCAGGCATCTTACTTCCTCTTCTCTGGAATTGATTGGTCTCCGGTGTGTCCTGTATATGAAGATTTATAAAAATCTCCTGAGGCGCGCTTGATCTTACTTAATTCACTATTCACATAAAACCATGTTATAACAGCCAGTATTAAGGCGGCTAATTTTATCCAAAGATTATTAACGATCCAGTTCTTCATGTCTTGCCCCGATTAAAGTTAAAAAATGAGACCTTCTTTTTTCTGTCAGGCCTAAAAAGATTATTTAACACCCTCTCTAACGCGTCCTTGTCAAGATTATGCGTGAGCCTGGCGCCTGTTGCGACTGAGACTTCGCCTGTCTCTTCAGAAATTATAATCACCACAGCGTCGGTCTCTTCGCTCAGGCCCAGTCCTGCCCTGTGCCTTGTCCCAAGCGTCCTCGACACCCGCGGATTTTGCGTAAGTGGAAATAGACACCCTGCGCCCACGACCCTGTTCCCGGAAATCACTACCCCGCCGTCATGAAGCGGCGTATTCGGCATAAATACTGTTATCAAAAGCTCTGTAGAGACCCTGCCATCTATCTCTATGCCACTCTCAATATAATTACTGAGATTCGAATCTCTTTCTATCGCTATAAGCGCGCCTATTTTTCTGCCTGAAAGCGAAAGCGTTGCCTTCATGATCTCTTTTATAACCTCTGACTCCCTGAAAAAAATACCAGACCATTTATGCTGGCCAAGACTGGCTAGTCCGCGCCTCAGCTCAGGCTGAAATATGATTAAAACAGTAATAACAGATATCGCGAACATCTTTGTGAATATCCAGTTTATTGTGTCAAGGCCGAGTTTCTGTGTCACAATAAAAAAGAGCATTATAAAAATTATGCCTTTTAAAACCTGGACACCTCGCGTACCTCGCGCAAAAATGAGGATCACGTAAAAGGCAAACCACAAGATCCCTATCTCAACAAGCATCTTTATTGAACTTAAGTAATCATACATTTACTACCTCTTTTGAGCGCACGATCGAGTCTACGACCATGGCAACCTGTTTCATTTCTCTGACATCATGTACTCGTACAATGTCCGCTCCATTTTTTATAGCTATGGCTGCGGCTGCTGCGGTCCCGAAGATCCTCTGCCTCGGCTCAACACCAAGTATATTGCCTATAAAAGATTTTCTCGACGGACCTACAAGGATCGGTCTACCCAGCGACTTAAAACGCGAAAGGCTTTGCAGAATCTCTAAATTATGCTCGAATGTTTTTCCAAAACCTATACCCGGATCTATTATTATGTTCTCCTTCTTAACGCCTTTATCTTCCGCGTTCCTGATAAGGTCTGCCAGCTTTTCTGTGATCTCAGTCATCAGGTCACTATAGACTGGTTCCTCCTGCATGGTTTGCGGCTCGCCTTTTATGTGCATAATAATGACCTTTGCGTTGTATTGAGCTGCAAGATCTGCCATGCTAGTATCTAATTCGAGTCCTGTTATATCATTGATCATTGAAGCGCCTTTATCCAGTGCCTGATGAGCTACCTCAGACTTTCTTGTATCAATTGAAATCGGGACCCTGACAACCCTGGATAATTTCTCGACGACAGGTATGACCCTTTTTATCTCTTCTTCAATGCTGACTGCTGCGGCGCCTGGCCGCGTTGATTCTCCACCCACATCGATGATATCCGCGCCTTCGCCTATCATCTTTTCTGCCTGCTCGACTGCGCGGCCAACATCTCCATGTATCCCGTCGCCGCTAAATGAATCTGGCGTAAGATTCAATATTCCCATTATATGCGTGCGTGAACCCAACTCAAGCTGGAAGGACAAGATTTTTTACCTCCTCTAAATCCATTACCTCTTTTTCCAATAATTTCTCAGCTAAAAGTTTTAACTTATCTTTATTGCTCGAAAGTTCTTTCTTTGCCCTTGTGTAAGATTCATCAATGATCCTGCGCACCTCTCCATCTATCTCCACCGCGGTCTGTTCGCTGTAATTCTTTTCTTCGGTTATGTCGCGGCCCAGGAATACCTGATGTTCGCGCCTGCCAAAGGTAAGACTGCCTAGCTTCTCGCTCATGCCCCAGCGCATGACCATGTCTCTCGCGATAGCAGTGGTCTTTTCGAGATCGTCCTGCGCGCCAGTTGAAAGCTCTTTAAACACGATTTCCTCGCTGGCCCTGCCTCCAAGTATCCCGACGATCTTCCCAAGAAGCTCTTTTTTAGTAACGATGTGCCTGTCTTCTATGGGGAGTCTCATGGTATAGCCAAGCGCAAGACCCCGCGGTATAATCGAAACCTTATGCAGCGGATCTGCGCCAGGTATAAGAAGCGCCAGAAGCGCGTGGCCTGCCTCATGATACGCGACGATCTTTTTTTCCTCTACATTTATCACACGCGTCTTTTTTTCAGGGCCTGCGATCACCCTTTCTATGGACTCCTGCATATCTTTTATTTCGACACTATTTTTATTTTTCCGCGCAGCTAAAAGCGCTGCCTCATTTACCAGATTTGCCAGGTCTGCGCCTGAAAAACCAGGCGTCTGCCGCGCAATGTCCTTCAGATCAACGGTCTTATCTATCTTTATACTCCTAATATGGACCTTTAGGATCTCTTCTCTGCCAATAATATCAGGACGTGTAATAACAACCATCCTATCAAACCTGCCTGGCCGCAAAAGCGCGGGATCAAGCACATCAGGCCGGTTAGTCGCTGCGATCAATATAACGCCTTCCTGTGTATTAAAGCCGTCCATCTCCACCAGGAGCGCATTCAACGTCTGCTCTCGCTCGTCGTGCCCGCCGCCAATACCCGCGAACCTCTGCCTGCCAACCGCGTCTATCTCATCCATAAAAATGATGGCGCCTTTACCGCCTGTCTTTGCAGCGCGCTTTGCCTGCTCAAAGAGATCCCGAACCCTTGAAGCGCCAACACCGACAAACATCTCTACAAAATCAGAACCGCTGATGCTGAAAAACGGCACGCCTGCCTCGCCGCTAACTGCCTTTGCCAGGAGCGTCTTGCCTGTGCCAGGCGGGCCCATCACCAACACGCCCTTGGGAATTTTTCCGCCAAGCTTCTGAAATTTTTTCGGGTCTTTTAAAAATTCAATGATCTCTTTTAGTTCTTCCTTTGCCTCATCCACACCAGCGACATCCTTGAAGGTGATCTTTGTCTGTCCGCCAGCTATCTGCCTGGCGCGGCTCTTTCCGAATGAAAGGATCTTTCCTCCACCATGCGAAGCGCTTCTATACACAAAGAACCACAAAAATCCTATAAACAAGATCATCGGGCCAAGAGAATAAAAAAGATTTGCCAGTAATGTCCTTGAAGGCCTCACATCAAAATCCTCAACATTCTTTTTCAATAGCCGCAAGAGATCCTGGTCGCTGTCAGGGATATGCACAGCAAAACTCGTGCCACTTGAAAAAACGCCCTTGATCCTAGAGTCAGTCTTAACAGCAGATGCTATGGCGCCTGTATCCATGTTGGTCTCGAGAAGTCTGTAGAATTCGCCGTAGCTTAATTCCTGTGGCACGCCCTGCGCAGAAAAAGAGCCTAGCCTAAGGATGTACGTAAGAAGCAGAAAAAGTCCTACCCACAGAAATATATTCTTGCTCATCTTGTTCTTATCATTGTCAGCCTTCTTAACAGGCTTTTTTACAGGGTTCGTCTTTTGCATAGATAGTATATTTTAGCACCTATGTGTTAAAAAATCAACCCCTCAAACACAAAGATATGCTTTTTTTGTGCTTTACCACATCCACGCCTGAAGGTAGATCGACCTTTGAATTCACTGGCCTTACATAAATCAACTGCTCCAGTTCCTTCCAATGTTGATAGGTAAGTCTCCTCAAGTTCCCTTTGATCTGAAGTAGCGCGGCTCTCAATATCCTCTTTCTTACTGCCTCCGGCTGAGACTTGAATCTCTTAAGATCTATTAGAATGTGGCCGTTGTTAATTTTCGAAGAGCTTTTTAATTTTCTATTCGCGAACTTTTCTAAAAATTCATTTTCAACGCGCAGGTTCTCAGCCATATTAGCCAGGACCTCTTTTATGTTCGCATTAAAATTCTTTTCTAAGTAAGGCATCAATTCACGCCTGATCTTGTTCCTGGTAAAAATGAGTTTTTCATTGGAAGAGTCTTGCCTGAATTGCAAGTCCTCATCTTTTATAAAAGCTTCTATCTCTTGGCGCGAGATCTCGATAAGAGGCCTGATTATTTTAATACCTCGCATCTCTTTTACTGGGTTCATGCCTCCCAGGCCTAACATGCCAGCTCCGCGAATCATCCTCATAAGAACTGTCTCTGCCTGGTCATCTTTATTGTGGGCGACTGCTATTTTTGTTATATCCTTGGCCTTAGCGATCTCTTTGAAAAAATCATACCTCTCTTGCCGGCCAGCCTCTTCAGGAGAAATACCTTTTTCCTTGGCGACCTGCGGGACGTTTATTTCTTTATAAGTTATTTCCAGCTTTAATTTTTTTGCAAGGCCTTCACAAAACTTCCTATCACCCACAGACTCCTCACCCCTAAACATATGATCTAAATGCGCAATATGTATATATAGCGAGAATTCTTTTTTTAATGCCGAAAACGCATGGAGCAGGGCAACAGAATCAGCCCCGCCAGAAAGCCCCACTAAAATCCTGTCGCCTTTCTGCAGCATCTGATACTTTTTAATTGTAGCCCTGATTTTCTCAATAAACATGGTGGTCTCCTACGCTCATGCGTTGCTAATCTCTGTAGCATGCTTCGGAGACTAAAGGTGGTGGCTTGCCATCCAAAGCATGCTTCGAAGATTCGCCCAATTTGAGCGTAGGATGGTAGCGGCGAGTGGATTCGAACCACTGACGCGCCGGGTATGAGCCGACTGCTCTGACCAGCTGAGCTACGCCGCCAATTTTTGCGAAGCAAAAATTGATCCCGAGCAAGTCAAATAATGCGAAGCATTATTTGACGCGTCGAGGGACCTCCTTTGCTTCACAATACCTCATTCAAACTTCCTGTCCTATATCCCTCAAGATCCAGGGCAACATACTTAAAGCCTAGCCCCTTCAAATGCCTTACTATTTTATCACAAAATCTCTGATTAAAAAATTTTTTTACATCTTTTTTCTCAACCTCGAGCCTTGCTGTGTCATTGTGATACCTGACCCTTACCAGATCTACGCCCAGATCCCTGATAAAATTCTCAGCCTTTTCTATTCTTTGCAGTGTTACTTTACTGATCCGCTTACCATAAGGTATCCTTGATGCAAGGCACGGCATTGGAGGCAGATCCCATGTTTTTAGTCCCTGCCTTTTAGAAAATCTGCGTATCTCCTGTTTTGTTATTCCTGCCTCCTGCAAAGGGCTCCGCACCCCCAGCTCTTCTTTTGCCTTAGTTCCCGGGCGATAATCGCTTTTATCGTCGATATTTGACGCGTCAATAACGATACCTTTTGCCATGCGTTTCAGTTTTATAAATAATTCCTTTTTGCAGTAATAACATCTATCCTTTGGGTTCTTGATAAATCTTTTGTCTCTCATCTCATTTGTATAAATTATCTTGTGCCTGATCCCTAATGACTTCGCAAATTTTTTCGCCTGAGCCAATTCTCTCTTCGTATATGTATCTGAAACAGCAGTAACGGCCAGCACATCTTCTTTTGGCAATAGATCTCTCGTCATCTTCAGCAAAAAACTAGAATCCACGCCGCCAGAAAACGCCACCACCACGCTACCCATCTTCCCTAAAACATTTTCTAGCCTCTTAAGCTTATCCAAACACTTTGTCGATCCAGCCGCCGCCAAGCACATACTCACCGTCGTAAAATACTGCTGCCTGGCCCGGTGTAATCGCCTCCTGCTCCTGATTAAACTCCACTTCTAGATCCCCGTCCTTCGTCTCTTTCAAAGATGCCCTTGCTTTTTTATGAGAATATCTTATCTTGACCTCTGCCTCTTCGACCTTAGGCGAAAGCCAATTAACGCCCTTGACCATAAATCTCTTTTTCTTTATCTCGGAGAAATCGCCCACCACTATCTCATTCTCTTCCGGCTTTATCTTTATAACATAAAGAGGGTTTTTGTGAGCTATGCCCAGACCTCTGCGTTGCCCTATTGTGAAATTCCAAAATCCATTGTGAGAGCCCAGTATCTTGTTATTAGAATCGATTATGTCACCCTTCTCAGGCTCTTTTTTTATAAATTTAGCGTAATCATTGTCCAGCACAAAACATATCTCCTGGCTATCTGCCTTTTCGTGAACTTTTAATCCTAGCTCTTTCGCCTTATTCCTCACGCTAAACTTGTCAAAGCCCCCTAAAGGCAGCAAGATCTTATCAATGCTGGGAAGAGAAAATAAAACGTAAGACTGATCCTTGGCTTTATCCGCAGATTCTTTTAATCTTAGCGCTCCATTGCTTTCAATTCTTGCATAGTGGCCCGTGGAAATAAAATCGCATTCCAATTCTCCAGACTTTTTAAGCAGACTTCCAAATTTTATCTTTTCATTGCACACGATACATGGATTAGGGGTCCGGCCCTTGAGGTATTCACTGATGAAATAATCAATGACCTCTTTTTTAAACACCTTTTCAAAATTTAATACATAATGCCTTATACCTAAAACATCACAGACCCTTTTTGCATCTTCTATGTCCTTAAGCGAGCAGCACGACTTATCCCTGTGTTTTCCGCAATACTCCTCTGGCCATATCTTCATGGTCGCGCCTATGACCTCGTAACCCTGCTCCTTTAATATAGCAGCAGCTACAGAACTATCCACACCCCCACTCATTGCAACCAGTACTCGCCTCTTATGCATGCATCTCCTTACCAAATGACCAATGACCAATGACCAATGTCAAATAAATTTCCAATGCCCAATGACCAATTGGAAATTGGATAATTGGGAATTTATTGGGATTTGGTAATTGGGCATTTGTCATTGCGCCTTAGATAGTCATGTATCGCGCGGGCGGCGCGTTTGCCTGCGCCCATTGCTGCGATTACTGTGTCATCACCGTATGTGGCGTCGCCGCCAGCGTACACGCCTTTTAGATTCGTTGCTTGTGTCTCTGGATCCACAACTACCTTATTCCACTTATCGACTTTTAGTTCAGGTGTTGCTTTTAAAAATACTGGATTTGGGCTCTGGCCGACTGCCACTATAACTGTATCGACATCCATAGTAAACTCTGATCCCTCGATTGGGATCGGCCTTCTCCTGCCAGATGCGTCAGGCTCGCCCAGCTTCATCTTCACACACTCCATGCCTTTCACAAAATCCTTTTCATCCCCGAGTATTTTTTTAGGAAGCGTTAATATGTGCAGCTCGATCCCCTCTTCCTTCGCGTTCTCTACCTCTTCTCTTCGCGCAGGCATCTCTTTTTCTGAGCGCCTGTAAACTATATAGACTTTTTCCGCGCCAAGCCTGAGAGAAACGCGGGCCGAGTCCATTGCAGTGTTGCCGCCGCCAATGACTGCCACACGTCTTCCTATATTTATAGGTGTGTCGTATTCTGGAAAAAGATACGCCTTCATTAGATTCGCCCTTGTTAAAAGCTCATTCGACGAGTAAACCCTGTTAAGATTCTCGCCTGGTATTTTCATGAAACTCGGCAGTCCCGCGCCTGTACCAATAAAAACAGCCTTGTACCCCTCTTCGTACAGTTCCTTTAACGTCGAAACCTTCCCTACTATAAAATTCATCTTGATCTCAACACCTAAAGACTTCAAATATTCTACTTCCTTTTTTACAATATCCTTGGGCAAGCGAAACTCAGGAATACCATAGACCAATACTCCTCCTGCAGTATGCAATGCCTCAAATACAGTAACGCGATACCCAAGCCTTGCCAGATCCCCTGCGCAAGTAAGCCCAGCCGGCCCAGAACCAATGACTGCTACTTTAGCCCCACTCGTCCTTGTCCCTTGTCCCTTGTCACTTGCCTGCCCCGTACGAAATCTTTGATTTTCGTATGGGGTCCCTTCTTTAAGCTCCCAGTCTGCAGCAAACCTCTCAAGCCCGCCTATATTTATAGGTGTCTTTTTCGCAGCCAGTACACACACGCCCTCGCATTGATCTTCCTGCGGGCAAACCCTGCCGCACACGCCAGGAAGATTATTTTTCTCTTTGATGATCTTAATGGCATCGTCGAATTTCTTATTTTTTATAGCTTCAATAAAACGCGGTATGTCTATTTCAACAGGGCACTTCGTCGAGCACCTGGGTTTTTTACAAAAAAGGCATCGGCTGGCTTCATTGACAGCCTCCTCCTGAGATAATCCAAACGCCACTTCATTGAAATTCTTGGTCCTATCTTTGGCGTTCTGCTTCTTCACTGTAATATCCCCCTTATCTTGCACGCGTGTTTCTCCTGCTCCTTAAAAAGCCCTTGCCGCGCCATCAGCTCTTTAAAATTCACCTGGTGCGCGTCAAACTCAGGGCCGTCAACACATGCAAACTTTGTCTCGCCGCCCACTTCGATCCTGCATGAACCGCACATGCCAGTCCCATCCACAAGAACTGTGTTTAAAGAGGCAAGTGTCTTTATTTTATGCGGTCGTGTCAGATCCGCAACCACCTTCATCATGATCGCTGGCCCAACAGCATACACTAGATCTATTTTTTTGTCGGAAGCAATAAGTCTCTTCAAGACATCTGAGACAAAACCCTTTTCTCCATCAGAGCCGTCATCAGTAGTAATAAAGATCTTATCGCACGCCTTGCTAAGTTTATCTTTAAATATAACAAGCTCTTTATTTCTCGCGCCCACGATAACGATCACCTCATTACCCGCGGCCTTGTACGCCTTTGCCACAGGATAAAGCTCTGCAATGCCAACACCTCCGCCAATACAACACACGGTTCCTATCTTCTTGTTATCTGTCTTGTGGCCCAATGGTCCAACAACATCCAGCAAAGACTCGCCTTGTTTTTTCTCTGTGAGCCTGTGTGTTGTCACACCAACCACCTGATACACGATAGTGACAGTGTTTTCGCTACGATCAGCTATAGTAAGCGGTATGCGCTCGCCTTTTTCATCGATCCTTACCATGACGAACTGGCCTGCCGCAGCCTTTTTAGCTACTACGCTCGCCTCGAGTTCCATCTTAAAAAGCGCTGGCGCTATTTTCTCATTCGATAAGATCTTATGCATCAGCTTCCTCCCCTATCAATCTCAAGCCTTTTAATGTCAATTCCGGGTCGATTTTATCAACGCTTTTACAATAAGGCGCGATAAGACGCGACATTCCCCCTGTTGCTATAACTTTTTTTCGTCCATATCTCGCGATAATACCATCGCACATGCTGCTAAAACCATACACGGCGCCATTTATCATGCTCTGGCGAGTATCTTTTCCTAAAACACCTCTTGGCTTTCCCAGCTTCACCTTAGGTAAAAGCACGGCCTTGTTTGAGAGCGCTTCAAGTGAGATCTCAACACCAGGCATAATCACGCCTCCGAGATATTCCTTCCTATCGTTTACAACATCTATGGTAATAGCTGTGCCAAAATCTACTATAATACAGCTCCCGCCATACAGCTCGTAAGCTGCCCGAGCATTAACTAATCTATCCTGACCCACTTGTCTCGGGTTCTTATACATATTTTTTACTCCGCTATCAATATCCCTGCCCACAACCATAGCCTTCTTACCCAATGCCTTCTCAACATCCTTGAGCGCCTTTGGCACTACACTTACAGCAATAACAGCGTCGAATCTCTTTTTGTATATTGATCTCAAATTCCTGCTATTAGTAGACACCCTGAAGCTCTCTTTCAAGACCTTGCCCTCAAATATGCCGTTATGAATATACGTATTTCCAATATCTATCGCCAATAACATAATTACCTCAGCATTGTGATATCGCCGGCAAGGACGCGCTCGTTAAAACCAGAATCGAGCCTCAATATAAGGGCCCCATCCCTATCCACATCTATGGCCTGGCCTGATATAAGCCTATTATGATAATTTATCTGGACGCGCCTGTCAAGCACTGCGGATAACTTTTTATATTCGGACAAAATGTCGCCTATCTTGCCTTTATTGAATATTTTATAGTATCTGTCAAGATTGACTAAAACTGTTTTAACAAATTCCAACCTTGAAACCTGACAATGTCTTTCTTCTGCAAGAGATGTAGAGCCTTCAGGCAATAGTTCCTTTTTCGTATTTATATTAATACCTATCCCAGCTATAACAAAATTGATCTTATCTGTTTCGCCATTCAATTCTGTCAATATACCGCACACCTTAAGGCCATTTATAAGAATATCGTTCGGCCACTTAATATATGCGGAAAGTCCTGCTGTTTCCCGCGCTGACTTTGCAACACTAAGCGCTGAGATAAGCGTGATCAAGGACACCTCTCTTGGCAAAATGTCCGGCCTTAATATTATTGAAAAATAAGCACCCTTGCCCCTTGGCGAAACCCATTTTCGCCCGAGTCTGCCGCGACCCTTTGTCTGATACTCTGCCACTACTACTGCGCCCTCTTTTTCGCCAGATATAGCCAGCTCATGCACCGCGTCATTGGTAGAAGATATCTCTTTATAGGAATAGATCTTTTTACCTATTATCTCGGTCTTAAGATCTCGCCTCAACTCGATCGAGCTCAAGATATCTGGAAGCGCCATTAATTTATAACCAAGGTGTGGAGACGCCATGATGTCATACCCTTCTTCACGCAGTTTTTCAATGTGCTTCCATATAGCTGTGCGCGAAACACCAAGCGCCTTGCTCAACTCTTCGCCCGAGGCATATTTATCTTTTCGCTTTTTAAAAAAATCTAATATCTTCTCGTCCATCATGATTTTTTGAGTTGTTTGATCCTGTCCCGCAATTCTGCTGCACGCTCAAACTGCAGGTTTCTCGCGCAGAGTTCCATTTCTCTCTGCATCTCACCGACCAGGCTATCGACCTCATATTCCTCTTCGCTCTGGCCAGTTACATCAACAACAGTGCCCTCTGCTTTTTTGGCGATCTCTATGCCATCTTTAACAGCCTTCTCTATTGACTTTGGTGTAATATTGTTCTTCTTATTAAATTCGAGCTGCTTCTCTCTCCGCCTCTCTGTTTCTTGCATGGCCCTTTCCATGGATTTCGTTACTGTGTCCGCGTACATGATCACCTGGCCGTCGATATTTCGCGCAGCCCTGCCTGCTACCTGAATAAGCGCTGTCTGCGACCTTAGAAATCCCTCCTTATCAGCGTCTAAAATCGCGACCAATGACACCTCAGGAAGATCCAGGCCTTCGCGCAATAGATTTATGCCCACCAGGCAATCGAATTTCTGCTTTCTTAAATCGCGTAATATCTCAACGCGTTCAATCGTCTGTACCTCAGAATGCAGATACCTGACCTTTAATTTCGCATCCTTTAAATACGCTGTAAGATCCTCTGCCATCCTCTTGGTCAAAGTCGTGACCAGCACCCTCTGGCCTTTTTTGGCGCGGTCCCTTATATTTTGCGCAAGATCATCTATCTGGCCATCAGTGGATTTAAGTATGATCTCTGGATCAATAAGTCCTGTCGGCCTTATCAATTGCTCGACGACCTGACTGGATTCCTTTAGCTCATACTCGGACGGTGTAGCTGAAACAAATATCTTTTCATTGATCACGCTGGTAAATTCCTCGAAATTTAGCGGCCGGTTATCCAGCGCGGACGGGAGTCTAAATCCATAATCAACAAGCGTTTTTTTACGCGCCTGGTCGCCATTGTACATGCCCCTTATTTGCGGCACTGAGACATGTGATTCATCAAGAATAGTCAGAAAATCATCTGGAAAATAATCTATAAGACAATACGGCCTTGACCCAGGAGAACGGCCGCTCAGATGCCTTGAATAATTTTCTATGCCATTGCAAAAGCCCAGCTCCCACAACATCTCAATATCATACCGCGTCCTGGAATTAAGACGCTGCGCCTCGAGTAATTTATTCTGAGACTTTAATTCCTCGAGCCTTTCCGCTAATTCAACGCGTATCGAAGCAATGGCCTTCTCTATCTTTTCCTGCGTCGTGACAAAATGCTTCGCAGGATAAATAGCTATTTTTTCCACCTCTCCTAAAACCTCTCCCGTCAATGGATCTATCTCTAATATCTTCTCTATTGTGTCGCCAAAAGAATCCACCCTGAACACTGTTTCCTTATACGCGGGGAATATCTCCACGATATCGCCCCTTACTCTGAAACATCCACGCGTAAAATCAATATCATTCCGCGAATAGCGTATATTTATAAGCTTTAAAAGAAGGGTGTCCCTTTTTATCTTCTGTCCCCTTTCTAAAAATAACAGAAGTTTCTGGTAATCTTCCGGAGAACCCAGGCCATATATGCACGAGACACTGGAAATAATGATCACATCCCGCCGCGACATAAGACTGCTCGTAGCTGAAAGCCTGAGCCTGTCGATATTATCATTGATTGAGGCATCCTTCTCTATATAGGTATCTGTGTGCGGGACATACGCCTCTGGCTGGTAATAATCATAGTAACTTACGAAATACTCGACTGCGTTATGCGGGAAAAATTCCTTGAACTCAGCATAGAGTTGCGCGGCAAGTGTCTTATTATGCGATATTACAAGCGTTGGCCTCTGCACATCAGCAATGACATTTGCCATTGTAAATGTCTTGCCGCTGCCAGTAACGCCAAGAAGGGCCTGAGACCGAACGCCTTTTTTTAGCCCCTGCGTGATCTTCTCAATAGCCTGAGGCTGGTCCCCCTGCGGCTTAAACGAACTGACTAACTTAAATTTAGACATTTATTTCCAAGGAGAAATCTACAGATGGAGCTGAGTGGGTAAGAGCGCCTATTGAAATCCTGTCAACACCTGTACGTGCAATCTTCGCAACATTTTCTAAATTAATGCCCCCAGATACTTCTAACATCACCCTTGTCCCTTGTCTCTTGTTACTTGTCCCTAACCTCGTTGCTTTTCTTATATCTTCTAACGTCATGTTATCCAGCATTATAATATCAGCGCCTGAGGCCAGGGCCTTTTTAAAATCTCCCAGATTATCAACCTCTACCTCGATATTCTTATAATGTTTATTCTTTGCCCTTGCCACAGCATCCTCGATGCTGCACAGAGACAGGTGATTATCCTTGATCAAGACCTGGTCCCATAACCCCATCCTGTGATTAGAGCCGCCCCCCACTCTCACAGCATATTTTTCCAAGACCCTCATGCCAGGCATGGTCTTTCTCGTATCAAATATCTTCGCCTTTGTCTTTTTTATCTTTTCTACAAACTCGGCTGTAAGCGTACTGACACCTGAAAGCCTGCTAAGAAAATTCAATGCAGTCCTCTCGCACGTCAGGATATTCTTTACAGGCCCTTTTATAGAAGCGATCTTCTTTCCCTTTTTAATGGTAGCTCCGTCATTATAAATCGATCTAAAGATTATCCTTTCGTCCAGCGCGGTAAACACCCACTTTGCAACATCTATGCCGCAGAGCACGCATTCCTCTTTCGCGACAATGTCAGCCAGAACGATCATGTCTTTCTCAAAAATCGCTCCAGAGGTGATATCGCCGCCTCCCACATCTTCACCTAAGGCAGCCATTATTATTGGTAGGATTTTTTCTCTTACAGGTTTCATAATGCTTTCAGGGTCTCGCTCAACCTTTTTATCTGTTCTTTCAACTTTAGACTCTTTTCCTTCTCCTGGCTTACTATTTTTTCAGGCGCCTTTTTAACAAAATTCTTGTCCTTTAGTCTTTTTTCAGTAAATCCCAGCTGCCTGTCAAGTTCCTCTCTCTTCTTACCAAGTCTTTTCTTTTCCGCATCAAGGTCTATAATACCTTTTAGCGGCACAAAGATATTAAAATCCTCTAACACTGCCGTAGCGCAGCCTTCAGGTTTTTTCATGTCCTTATCTATCACCAGCTCCTCTAATCGAGCAAGATTCTTTATGTAGTCAATGCCTCCTTTTAATTTACCCTCCGCGCCTTTTTTTAAAGGCGCCAGGTACACTTTAAATCTTTTCGTATGCGGGATATTCATGTCAGCGCGTATATTTCTTATGCTCACGATAATGTTTTTTATGATCTCGACACTGTGCTCGATATCCTTTTTAATCGCCTTTTTATCTACGCTCGGCCATTTCTCTGTAATTATACTTTCTCTTTCCTTTATATTCTGCCACACCGCCTCTGTCACAAACGGCATAAACGGATGCAGTAACTTCAAAGAGCTTTCAAGGATATGTATTAATACGCATTCCGTTACCCGTTGGCCCGTTGGCCCGTTGGCCCGTTGCATTAGTTGCGGCTTTATTATCTCGAGGTACCAATCGCAGAACTCATGCCAGAAAAAATCGTAGACCAATGACTCTGCCTCATTGAACCTGTACTGCTCGAGAGACTTTGTTGCAGCCTCGATTGTCTTATTGAGCCGGCTAAGTATCCACTTATCCGCCAAGCTAAAAGCCGAGGCTGGACCTCGGCTTTTTGAAAAAAGCCGAGGTCCAGCCTCGGCTTTTTGAATGTTCATCAACACAAATCTCGACGCATTCCAGATCTTGTTGGCAAAGTTTCTGCCGATCTCAAATTTTTCTTTGGAGAGAAATACGTCTTGCCCTGTCGCTGTTATGGCTATCATGCTGTATCTCAATGCATCTGTGCCAAATTCATTGATGATGTCTATAGGATCTATGATATTGCCGAGCGACTTTGACATCTTCTTGCCTGTAAGATCCCTGACTGTGCCATGCAGATAGACATCACTGAATGGGATCTCTCCTGTAAATTCCATACCTGCCATGATCATTCTTGCCACCCAGAAAAATAATATCTCTGGCGCGGTAACCAAAACATCTGTTGGATAAAAATATTTGAGATCTTCTGTCTTTTCTGGCCAGCCAAGCGTAGAAAACGGCCACAGCCACGACGAAAACCATGTATCCAGCACATCCTCGTCTTGTCGTATCTTAGTAGAGCTGCACTCTGGGCATCTCTCTGGGTTCACCTTTGAAACAATCACCTCTCCACAAGTTTCACAATAATAGACTGGAATCCGGTGGCCCCACCAAATTTGACGAGATATGCACCAATCCCTGATATTCTCCATCCAATTCAAGTACACCTTTGTCCATCTCTTGGGATAGAACTTGATCTTGCCTTTTTTCACTGCGTCAATGGCTGGCTTTGCGAGCGGCTTCATCTTAACGAACCACTGCTTCGACAAATAAGGTTCCACAGCAGTGTGGCATCTATAGCAATGCCCTACAGCATGATGATGCGATTCTATCTTCACAAGCAATCCTTTTTCTTCTAATTCTTTTACAATACCTTCTCTTGCCTGGAATCTATCTTTGCCGTTGTATGAGCCTGCATTCTCATTCATTGTAGCGTCAGGATTCATTACAAGAACAGGTTCTAAGTCGTGCCTATTGCCTATCTCAAAGTCATTTGGATCATGCGCTGGCGTGACCTTAACCGCGCCTGTGCCGAATTTTTTATCCACAAAATCATCCGCGATAATTGGTATCTCGCGGCCGATTATTGGAAGGGTCAATTTTTTACCAACGAGTTTTTTGTATCTTTTATCCTTTGGATTAACAGCTACAGCCACATCCCCCAACATAGTCTCCGGCCTCGTAGTAGCAACTGTAACCCCTTGTCCTTTGCCTGCCCCGTACGAAATCTTCGATTTTCGTATGGGGTCCCTTGTCCCTTGTCCCTCCGCAAGTAGATACTTGATATAGTACAGCTTCCCCTCAGTCTCCACATGTGGAGCTTCCTCATCAGAGAGAGCGGTCTTGCACCTTGGACACCAATTGATAATATAGTTTCCTCTATATATAAGGCCTTTTTTATGAAGACTTACAAATGCCTCCAAGACTGCGTCGGAAAGTCCTTTATCCATTGTGAAACGCGTCCTTGCCCAGTCACACGAGGCGCCCAGCCTCTTCAGCTGCATGATAATAGTGTTTCCATACTCCTCGCGCCACTTCCATACCTCTTTTACGAATCCCTCGCGGCCCAGATCGTCCCGCTTCTTTCCCTCCTTAGCGAGTTTTTTCTCCACGACGTTTTGCGTAGCAATGCCAGCATGGTCAGTACCTGGTACCCACAAGCTCGCAAAACCCTGCATCCTCTTCCAGCGGATCAAGATATCCTGCAGAGTATTATTCAATGCATGGCCCATGTGCAAAATGCCTGTTACATTCGGCGGAGGAATGACTATGGTAAAGGGTTTTTTGCCAGATTCTGGCTTAGCGCTAAAAACCCCCTGCGCCTCCCATTTCGAATATATAGACTTTTCAACTTCTTGAGGATTATATCGGGCAGGAATCTCTTTCATGGTTTTGTCATTATGCTGAAGTTATTGCGCAGCTTCTGTAGGCCAGGTTTAAACCTGGCCTACAGAAGCGGGAGACTGCTAAAGCGTAAAGATCTCTATTTGATTTTGTCTTTTAATAGTTTGTACTCGACGCTGTCTACTAGGGCTTGCCAGCTGGCTTCGATGATGTTCTCTGACACGCCAACAGTGCCCCAGGACGAACGCTCGTCCTGCGACTGGATCAACACACGGACCTTTGCTGCAGTGCCTGCTTTTTCATCCAGCACCCTTACCTTGAAGTCAGACAAATGCATCTTTGCGAGCGTTGGATAAAATTTGTTCAGTGCCTTACGCAGCGCATTGTCCAACGCATTCACAGGACCATCGCCCTCCGCGGCTGTGTGCTCCTCTTTCCTGTTTACCTTTACCTTTATAGTCGCCTCTGATATAAGGGTGTTATCTTCCCTTTTCTCAATGCTCACCTTAAAACCCTCGAGACTAAAAAATGGCTTATATTTTTTCAGCGCCTTTTTCATCAAGAGCTGAAACGAAGCATCAGCTGCCTCAAAATAATATCCTTGATTCTCAAGATTCTGTATAAGCCTTAAGATCTTCTTGGTCTTTGGGTCCTCCTTTGAAAGATCTAGCTCCATCTCTTTTGCCTTAAGGATGATACTAGTCTTGCCTGAGAGCTCTGAAACAAGGATCCTTCTGTGATTCCCCACTAACTCTGGCTTAATGTGTTCATATGTCTCGGGATTTTTCATGACCGCGTTGACATGCACGCCGCCTTTATGCGCGAAAGCGGACCTGCCAACAAAAGGCTGATTATCCTTTTGTTTCATGTTCGAAAGCTCGCTCACGTACCGTGAAACTTCTGTAAGCTCCTTCAGCTTAGAATCTGACACGCACCTGCGCCCCATCTTTAATTGAAGATTTGGCACAATAACACACAGGTCTGCGTTCCCGCAGCGTTCGCCGTAACCATTGATCGTACCCTGCACCATGCTGCACCCTGCATCCACCGCGGCAATAGTATTTGCAACAGCCATGCCGCTGTCATTGTGTGTATGAATCCCTAAAGGCACCTGAAACTCACTTGCCAGAGCCATAACGATCCTTGCCAGCTCATACGTAATCATGCCGCCATTTGTATCGCACAACACGATCTCGTCACACCCAGCTTTTACAGCTGTTCGCAGCGTCTCCAGCGCATAATCCTTATTATTCAGATATCCGTCAAAAAAATGCTCTGCGTCGTAAAACACTTTACGCTTTTTAGACTTCAGATACTCGACTGTCTCTTTGATTATGTCCAGGTTTTCCTGCAAAGAAACGTTCAGGACGTCTTCTACGTGCAGATCCCAGGTCTTTCCAAACACAGTCACTGTTTTTGCGCCAGAGTTCAGGAGTGACTTCAGATTACCGTCTTTTGCAGGGCTGATCTTTGCCCGTTTGGTGCTGCCAAAGGCAACTACCTCAGATTTTTTAAACCTGGTCTTCATAGCTTCTTTAAAAAATGCCATGTCTTTTGGATTAGACCCAGGCCACCCGCCTTCTATATAATGAATCCCCAGCAGATCCAGCTTCTTCGCGACCCTTAGTTTATCATTCAAAGAAAAGGAAACCCCTTCTCCCTGCGAACCATCCCGTAATGTAGTGTCATATAACTTGATTTCCTGCATATCTATCCCTTCTTCCCTAATCCAAACGCCTTGTGAAGCGTCCGGACTGCCTCCTCTGCGCGCTTCTTCTTTATCACGCACGATATCTTTATCTCAGAGGTCGAGATCATGTCTATATTAATCTTTTTTAAGGCCAGGGCCTGAAACATCTGCGCTGCTACTCCTGAGTGACTCTTCATACCAATGCCGACTATGGAAACCTTTGCAATGTCATTGTTATAAATCGCGCCCTTTGCCTTTACACCTTTCACTATCTTGTGCACAACCTGCTTGGTCCTGGCAAGCTCAGCAAGAGGCACTGTAAAAGAAACATCTGTATAGCCTGTCCTTGATATATTTTGAATTATCATATCAACGTTTATATCTGCCTTTGCCAGATCCTTAAATATGACTGCTGCTATACCTGGCCTGTCAGGCACATCACATATAGTTACTTTTGCTTCGCCTTTATTTGCGGTAACACCGCTAACAAGAACATCTTCCATTGCCTTGACCTCCTCAGAAATAATAGTTCCCTGTTTATTGTTAAAACTCGAACGTATGTGCAGCGGTACGGAAAATTTCTTCGCGACTTCCATTGACCTCGCCTGCATAACCTGCGCGCCCAGCGACGCCAGTTCAAGCATCTCTTCATAGCTTATGCGCGAAAGCTTCTTCGCATCCTTTACGATCCTTGGATCAGCAGTATAAACGCCCTCCACATCGGTATATATCTCGCACACCTTTGCCTTGAGCGTCTTGGCAAGCGCCACTGCTGTAATATCTGAACCTCCGCGGCCAAGCGTTGTGATCTCCTGCTCAGGATTTATACCCTGAAAACCAGCCACGATAACCACCTTGCCTCTTTTTAGTTCTGCCTTTATTTTGCCAGCACTGACACCCACGATCCTTGCCTTTGTGTGGCTGTCATCTGTCATGATACCTACCTGCGCGCCGGTAAAAGAGATGGCTCCCACGCCCATCCTGTGTAACGCCATTGCCAGGAGCGAAACAGAAACCTGTTCACCCGTAGATATAAGCATGTCTATCTCTCGCTTGCTCGGCACAGGCGTGATCTCGTGCGCGAGATTCATGAGTTCATCTGTAGTATCTCCCAGCGCAGAAACCACCACCACAAGTCCATAGCCATTCTTCTTGTACCTGGCGATCCTCCTGGCTACATTCTTTATCCTGTCTATATTAGCGACAGAGCTCCCGCCGTATTTTTGTACGATTAAATTGTTTCGCATCTAAGCCTTCTTTTTTTAACTATCGTAAAAACATCAAAAACCATCGCGCCTGCCATTGCAATAAGCACGATTGAAACACTTACCAGCGCGAATTCTTTGTCTTTTATAAAATGCACTGCCTGATATAAAAGCGCTCCTATAGAGGTAACAAGCATAAAGACAGCTGGTAAAAAAGTAAACTTAATGCTTTTTCCTCTACACAAAAGCCAGCTCGATATCACCACAAAGCTAAGCGCTGCCACCAGCTGATTGCTGGCGCCAAATACAGGCCAGATCTTGCCCCATTTACCGCTTAGGGCCAAAAGACCACTGATAAATATTACCACAAAGGTAGAAAAGAATCTATTCTTTATTTTAAAAAGTTCTTCGGATAAGTACCTGCATATCCTTGTCGCTGTATCTAATGTCGTAAGGATGAATGCGTTAAGTATCATCACTGCTACAAGGCCACCATCCCCAGAGCGCTACACCTATAATAGGCCCTACGATCGGCCCTGCTCCGGCAATGCTCGCAAAATGATGACTAAAAAGGATTAACCAATTCCTGGCAGGTACGTAATCCACGCCGTCATAATACTTGTGGGCAGGCGTCACGTTTTTGGGATTTACTTCAAAGAATCTCTCTATGATCCGGGCATAAAAAAAATACCCGGCTCCGAGGAACACGAGCGAGGCTAGGATTACTGTGAGTGAATTCATCTATCGGATAAAGAATTCCATCAATTCGTAACCGCGGTCAATGCGGAATTTGGTCGAACGGGCCTCTTTCTCGTTAAAATACAGGATATCATCCTGCTCTATGTCAGTACCATACATCGCAAAACACACGTGATCGCGCGAATGTGTCCTGAGAGAGATGGGTGTCGCGTGATCAGAGGTAACAAGTATCCTGAATTCCTCTTTCGAAGACTTAAAATGCTCCAGCACTGTCCCGACGACAAATTTGTCAAACTTCTCAATGCTCGTGATCTTCTCTTTTAGATCCCCGTTATGACCAGCCTCGTCAGGCGCCTCCACATGCACAAATACAAAATCCCTATCCTTAAGAGAATCGATCGCATACTGCGCCTTGCCCAAATAATTCGTATCATAATAACCAGTTGCGCCAGGCACATCGATCACCTTTAGCCCAATGATCTTACCTATACCTTTAATAAGATCCACTGCTGAAATGATAGCGCCTTCTATCTTGTACTTCTCTGAAAACTTCGGCAT
The DNA here is from genome assembly GCA_030765235.1 of Candidatus Gorgyraea atricola. NCBI lineage: Bacteria > Pseudomonadati > Candidatus Omnitrophota > Candidatus Gorgyraea > Candidatus Gorgyraea atricola. Next base: position 26,657 of record JAVCCW010000030.1, read on the forward strand.
GAATGGCCTTGTGCCTTGTCCCCATAGCCAGGTCGCATTCGCAGGATTTTCTTTCAGATCCAACCGCACCCTATTTACCTCGTGACTCAGCAGCACATCCCTGGAATCATCCATGAGCCTCTTTAAAAATTCAGCATAGTCACCTTTTTTCGGAAGACGAGGATCTATCTTTTTGCCGATAATGTCATGCGGCGGCGCGCACTTCACCTTCATAAGCCCCTTTAGCTCATCTTTATTGTTGCACCTCAATATAAGCAAATGTCTATAGCTCATGCCCGCATAAAATCTTATATCTTTGGTACTCATCTTGGCATTCAGTTCATCAATAAGATGCCTGGCCTCTTCGCTCGATATATGGCCTGCGCTATAATCCGCCATCCGCCCGTTAGAAATAGTCACGAGATTGCACCTGAATGCTATCTCGTCGTCCTTCATATCTATGTCCATATTCGCTGCCTCGAGCGGTCCGCGGCCTGTATAATACTTGCGCGGACTATATCCTAATATAGAAAGATTTGCAACATCACTTGCAGGCGCAAAACGGCCAGGTATCATATTCGTAAGTCCGACCCTGCCCTTCTCTGCAATAAAATTCATATTAGGGGTCTTGGCTGCCTCAAGAGGCGTCTTGCCTCCAAGTTCCTCCAGCGGCCTATCTCCCATACCATCGCCGACTAAAACAATATATTTCATCTGCGCGCCCTTCTCTTTTTTATCTTCCCTTTTTTCCACGCCCTGAAAAATGCCTCTACTACAGCAGGGTCAAACTGTGTGCCCACGTTATCCTTGAGCTCTTTCAATGCCTGCTTCCCTGGCAATGCCTTTCTGTAAGGCCTGTCAGATACCATGGCATGATATGCATCCACAACAGCTATAATGCGAGACTCGATAGGGATCTCCTCGGCCTTTAGCCCGTCAGGGTAACCACTGCCATCATATTTTTCCTGATGGTGTTTGATTATAACAGCTACCTTTCTTAATCTAGCAACAGGCTCCACGATCCTGGCGCCTACATCACAGTGCTGCTTCATTATGCCCCACTCCTCAGAACTGAGTTTCTTCTTTTTATTCAATATCGCGTCAGGCACGCCTATCTTGCCTATATCGTGCAAGAGAAGCGCGACCTTTAATTCCTCCATATCAATGCTTGATTTCTGTAATTCAGGGAGCTCATTCGCAACTATCATCCCATATTTTGTGACCTCATCCAAATGCCCGCGCGTATAAGAATCCTTCTCATCCACGGTCTTGGCCAGCGCCAACACTGTCTCGAAATGGTTCTTTTTTTCTTTCTCCCTGAGATTTTCCAGTTTGAGAAAATTCTTCGCATTCTCTATGGCAATAGCGACTTCGTTTGAAAGAGTGGAAAGCAGGCTGATCTCTTCACTTGTATAAGGATCTCCCGAGAACTTCTCACCCAGGATCAAAAAACCTGTCAGATCCTTATTCCAGAAACTCGGCATACAAACCTGGCAACCCAACCCCCTTAATTCACGCTTTAGCTTCTTTTCTCCAACGCCCACGCTTGTATACAGGAGAGGCTTTACCTCTCTCTTTAACCACATAGGTACTGGATGATCACTCCCTAAAACACACCCTTCCAGGTCCTGGTTATCGCCTCGACGAAATCTTAAAACAAAGTCGCGCGTTTTCTCGTCATATAAAAAAATACAGACACTGCTCGAACGCATGTATTTTTTTACAATTCGCGCTATTAGATTTATTAATTTCTGAAGATCAGTTATGAGCACCATGCCGCTACTTGCCTGTACCAGCATGCGCTCATATGAAAACCTCTTCTGGAATAAAAATCTGTCTGTCAGCCTTACCAGGAGCCATTCCAGCGGCCTTATTGAAAACACTATGATGAGGACTGCTACGAGTTGAATATGACGCGCCCAGTCAAATCTACTATAAAGGGCCTGCTGTATATGAAACACCGCGGATATAAAGCCAAAAAATACAAGCGTAAAGATAAACCAGAAAATAAGCTTACGGCCGATCAAATGCCGTTTTTTAACAGTGACCTTTTTTTCGAGCCTCTCTGGCTCGACATACAGATTGTGCATTATGGCTGTGGCGCGCACTATCCTGCCGAGCTTATCCATCTCCTCTGGCGCTAATTCAAGAGTAGCTGGATCAAACAATCCTCCTATAAAAGATGTCCCCTCTGTTTTATGTTTATCTTCAGCGCCTGGCGGCATACCATAAAGTATTACATCCTTTGGTGGTTCTGGCAGTCTTGTAAATCTCTCAGCCAGGTCATACAGCCTGAACATCCCTATATCACTTAAAACAATGTTAGGCTTAAACGTCTTTATCTTCTTTAAGACCTCTTCTTTTGTAAAAGCGACGTCCAGCTGATACATGCCCTTGCAGCGCTCCTTATCCTGGAAATACGCAAGTTTTGGACTGTACATTATCTTGTTCGGTTCTATAAAAAGAAGCCTTGCCTTGGTCAAGATATTAGAATCCTCAGTTAATTCTGAAAAACGCCCTCCATCGTATTTCTTTCGAGAAAGGGTCGTTTCTACAATGCTCGCGAGTGTCGCGACTGAAAAGGGTTTGTTTAAAACAGCGTCGCACCCTATTTTTTCTATCTCTTCCTTATAGTCATCCAAAAAACCTGAAAGCATAACAGTCTTGACGTCAGGATGCGCCTCCCTTACCACCTTCAGGACCTCCAGGCCGTCTACATCCGGTATTTGAATGTCTAAGAGGATCAAGTCAAACCTGCGTTCATTCAAATATTTTATTGCCTCCTGACCTGAAAAGACAACGCTGACCTCATAACCCTTTGAAACAAAGAGGTCCTTCAGTGTCAGGGCAATGACCTTTTCATCATCGACTATCAAGATGCGCTTGCTCATCCCTTGGTCAATTCCTTTCTTAAGGACTTTACTATCTCACCTATCTTCAAAGCATACTCCTCAAAATCATTTAAAAGCTGCACGAGTTTCTTCTTCTCGTCTTCTAATTTTTCTGGATCAAGGCCTTTTGTCTCTAACTCATGCCTTGTCAGACCTGAGACTATCGTGATCTTGTTGAGCCAGTTATTCAGACTATGAAACTCTTTTCTCAGCGGACTAAGCACTGTATCCTCCATTTACTTTCCCTCCAGTAGTTTTTCTATGGTTTCTGTTAGACTCTTCAATGATGTGGGCTTGCTTAAAAAGGCATCTGCCCCAAGCGAGAGACAATTATCCTTTGCGTCATCCTCTTCTCCAAAGCCAGTAAACATGATCACCTTTATATCAGGCTTCAGCATCTTTGCTACCCTTAAGATCTGCGTGCCTGTCGGCCCTTCTTTTAAATGCAGATCCAGAACCATAAGATGCGGGTTATTTTTCTTCAATAGCTCGAGCCCTGAATCCCCATCTGTAGACGTGAACACCTGATACCCCTTCACTGTTAAAAAATCTGCTATATTCTTTAACAAGGCCTCTTCATCATCTACTATAAGTATCTTGTGCACTATTCCCCCCTCTTCTTTTTTCTTTTCTCGATAGGTAATTTAATGATAAAAGTCGCGCCCTTGCCATATTCAGACTCGCACCTTATCGAACCGCCGTGCATTTCAATAAAATCCCTTATAACATACAGTCCCAGGCCGCTCCCTTTATTTGAGGTGGCCTTTGTTGTAAAATAAGGCGTGAAGAGTTTTTTCTGGCTTTCCTTTGTAAGGCCTGTGCCATTATCCTTTACCTGGACTGCAAGTATATTGCCTTCTCTTTTTAAGTTTACGATTACCTCGCCCTGGGTCATAACTCCGGCTTTTTCCTTTAAGGCATCACATATAGCATCAAACGCATTATCTATTAGATTGTAAAAACAGTCCTGCAGGAGCGCTTCACTTCCGAATATAACTGGTATATCGTTTAAAAATTTCAATTTAAACTTAGGCTCCTTAAATCCTCCGATCCCTGATCGCGAATGACTTATAAGAACAAGGCGGTATGCGTTTTCAATCAAGTTGCGCACATTCACCTTTTGAAAATCCACCTTTGCCTTTGCCCTTTTTAATATTGCGGAGGTGATCTCTTTACCTTTATATACCTCTTTATCTATAAGTTCCAATGTGCTCTTTGCATCCTTTAAAACAGCCTTCACCTTTTCATCATTCACCTGATCCATCTTAAGCCCTTCAAGTTTCATAAGTAAAAGCTCAGCTGAAGAACTTATGGCGACCAGACGATTATTAAACTGGTGACTCGCGCCAGGCGCCATATCTGCCAGGGCCTCCCTGCGGGATTTCTCGACTAAGACCATCTTTTCCTTTTGGTGAAACTGCGCATTCTCAACTGCCAGGCCTACTTCGTTAGACAAAACCATCAAGAGATTCAGGTCCTCCTGGGTAAACGCTGCATTTGTTCTTTTATTAGAAAGGATCACAAAACCTATAAGATCATTCCGTAAGAATGATGGGATTACGCTGTTTGCTTTTAGATGCGAAAGAGAGTTTATCAGTTCTTTTACATGAGGAGAAACGCCCTTTGGCGCAAAAAGCCTTATCTCTTCTGTTACGATCGGAAGTCTCCTCATATAAAGATCCTTGATCAAAGCAGAATCTTTAGAAAATTCCCTGGTTGGCTCAAAAGTAGAATCCAAAGGCTGCATCGGCCTCCAGTAGTTCTTCAGTATATACTTATCCCTTTTGGCATCGAATAAATATATAGCAGCAAATTTGAGCTTCAAAATCTTGACCAGCTGATGCACTATCAATTTCAAAAGATTATTCAGATTTGCAAACCGAAGCATATTATGCGAAAGCCGCCTAAGGGCCTCTTGCGATTTAAACTCCTCAGCTCTCAATCTGGATTCGATCCTTTTCTGGAGTTTCATATAGATAAACGGGCCAAGGCTAGCCAAAAGCGCCATTAAAAATACAGGCAAAAGCCACCAGCTAGAAGTTGCTCTGGATAAAGGCTCCTTAACCAAACCGCCGAGTCCAAATGGGATGCCTAAGACCACTGCATATACAAAAGCAAAAATACCTGCACGGGTGAGGGCAATGTTTACATTCATTATACGAAAACGGACGATTGCATAACTAATTGTCGCTAAACCTGCTAAAACAAATATAGAGCCAAAAGGATAAAATTCAAACCCATAATTAGGTAAGAAATCTATCGAACCTATGCTTGCAATTATGTATGCTATAAATATATATTTTATTTTATTATATTCTATAGAAGCAATGAACTTGTTTTTCTTGAAACCAGAATACAGCATACCAAGACAATAGAGATATAAAAAGCCATAACCTAATAAAAATATATTATGCAAGAAACCAACTTTCGTTTGATATCCCCAATAAAATTCATAAAAACCTGAAACAATTTGATCAGTTGTAATTGTTAAAATAACAAAAATAAAACCTACTAAATAAACTAAAATAGTAAACTTCTTCTTTATTATCCCTAAAAAAGCAATGGTAAAATGATAAAAACAAACAGGAATAAATATAACTCCTACATAAGCAAATTTACACCAAAAAATGGCATCTTCGGGCTTACTACGCGAATATACGACAAAGTATCCTAATAACCAAACAGAAACACTTATGCATTCAAATAGAAAAGTCCTATTAATAAGCGATCTTGTGTTTTTGCTAAAAGCAAAGAAGCCTATAAATAAATATATGATACTTATGATTAAAGGTTGTATGGTATAAATAGTTATCATTTGTTTCGAGAATAGATTTTTTTAAAATATGAAACATTGTTTAAGAGCACTTTATCATCGTAAATAGTTTTATATACTTTTAGTAGCCCGTTTTGTAATTCGATAGCAGACATATGTTTAGGGATAAAATTTACATCCCAAAAAGTATAATTATCCCAATTAAAAGATAGCAATCTATTCTCGTCTTTTAATCTTTCCCTTAGCCGAGTACCTGGTAAAGGAGTTAAAATAGTAAGTTGTGACGCATATATATGATTATTTATAATGAACTCTGCTGTGTTTTTAAAAACAGTTGTATCATCGTAATCAAAACCTAATACAAATGCTCCTATTATACCCATCCCTGCCTCTTGAATTTTCTGTATATAATCTTTATACTTGTCCAACATCCTAATTTTAAAACCTGCCCTATCTACCGACTCCAAACTTTTTCTTGTAACAGATTCAAAACCTATAAATAAAAAACGACACCCACTTTTCTTCAATAATGCAAGCAATGCCTTATCCTTTGCTATTGAAATATCAGTCTGCGTCATCCATCTAATCTTTAAAGGAATTAATTTCTCTAATAATTCAAAAGCGTATTTCTTGTTCACAAACATATTATCATCACCAAACCCTATCCAAGGATTTTTAAAAATTGACTTTATTAATTTTACTTCTTTAATTACCTGTTTAATGGATTTGTGTCTAAATTTTGTCCCAAAAAGTCTAGACGCAATACAAAATTCACAATTATGCGGACATCCACGTGTTGTTTGTATCCAAATAGTCTTATAATTTTCAGGATTTAATAGCTCATATTTCGGGATTGGTGATTTTTCTAAATCAAAAGAGCGTGTAGAAAAATAAAAAGGTTGTGTATTGTTTTTTAAAAAATCATTTATAAATTGTGGCCAAGTTTCTTCTGCCTCACCTACAATTACACTATCACAATGCTCCTTGGCTTCTTTAGGTAAAATAGTGGCATGAATACCTCCAATTACTACTTTCACATTTCTCCTTCTAAATTCATCTGCAATCTGATACGCCCTCTGAGCCTGCTGAGTCATGGCAGATAATACTATCAAATCATAGCCCATATCAAAATCAATTGGCTCTAAATTTTCATCGATCAATTTACACTTCACATCTTTTGGCATTAATGCCCCGATTATTAATAAACCCGTACTCAGACCAGACCAAAAACGACTATAAAATTGTCTTATTTGATTCTTTTCCCAAAATTCTCTAAATTTAATATCTTTGCTAAAAAATGTTCCCTTTGGAGATATCAGAGCGACTTTTATCATATGTCCTTCTTTATGCTTTCCGTCTAATATACTTCACATCCGCACAATACTTAAAGAGCCGCGAAAGCAGATCTTTGTCGATTACGGGCCATCTAAATTCTTTGCCGTTTATGGCTGCGTCGAAGTTTTCAGCATCAAATATCACTGTACGATGATTAAAATATGGTAAATACGGCTCTATCACCTTTCTCCTGAAACCCTTTAGATCTTCAAAATGAAACTTTTGCTGCAATGTCAACTTGGGCTTTTGAAAACCAAAGTAAGAACTGGCCATCTCTAATAAGAAATCCAAGGCTATTGTATTAGGATTGGTCAGGTGATAATTTCTATTATTATTTTCCTTTTCGGACGATATAAGGTATATTGCCTGGGCCACATAATCTATAGGCACAAGATTATACCCGAGCGTCCTGTCAGCAGGGATCTCGTCAAATATTCCGAGTGAAAATATATGCAGAGGCTGGTAAAACATCTGAAAATTAGAGACCTCACCGGTCTTGGAATCCCCTGTTATTATGCTAGGTCGATATATGGATATAGATAGGCCTTTGTGTCTATATTCGGCTATCAACTTTTCTGCCTCAAATTTAGTCTCTTCATAAGTATTATTGAAACCCTGGCCTACATCCAGAGAGTCTTCATAAAAGATGCCACCAAACTTACCCACCACAGCCACTGTACTTATATGATGAAAAGAATCAAATTGATTATTTTCATTGCACTGCAAGGCAAAATCCAGGACATTCTTTGTACCCAATACATTTATCTTTCTAATCGGCTCAAGCGGCATTCCAAATTCGCATAATGCCGCGCAATGATATATCGTCTCTATTTCTTTGCGTAGCTTATCGAGTGTGAATTTTTTAATCCCCATATCTTTCTTGGTTGTATCTCCATGCACGACCTCAATTCTTTCATTTATGCCATCTCTCTTTGCCTTATCGTAACTCTTATTTATTAGCTTGGTTATCCTATCTTTGGCCTTCATATCTGAGTTTCCGCGGACAAGGAGATACAGCTTAGAATCCTGCTTTTTCAGCAAGTTCTTTACTATATCCCATCCCAAAAATCCTGTGGCCCCTGTAATAAATATATTCTTCATTTTATCTTTACTGAGATCTTTCTGGGAATTTTGTAGATCGCCAGCCTCTCTTTGCAAAACGACTTTACATCTTTTTCTGTCACTTCTTTTCGTGAGGCGATCTCTAATCGTGCATTGATCCTATGTCCCCACAAATCATCCGTTATAACATCCAGTTCTATATCCTTTGCCCCCGGGAAAGAAGACATTACATCTTTCACCTCCTTCAAATCAACATTGTTGCCCCCTATTTTGGCAATATCTTTCTTTAGGCCATTGAAATATATATACCCATCCTCATCCAGCTGCCCGTTATCTCCTGTATAAAACCAGCCTTTTCTCAAAAATTTTTGATTCTCGCCGTTTTTATTATAATACCCCTGCATCACGGTTGGCCCGCCTATAAGGATCTCTCCGTCAGCGATCTTTATCTCTACCTCATGTCCTGACACACCTAAGGAATCCGGCCTATTTCTTGATTTGGGATTACATGCTATCGGCATTGTCTCTGTCAGGCCATAACCCTGCAACAACTCAATGCCCATCTCTTCTTTAATCGCTTTATGAATAGCTAACGGCATATAACTCCCGCCAGTAATGCCGTATTTAAGACTGCTTATGTCAAAGCGGCCCTTACTATAATTTTTAAGAAGAGAGATATACACTGTTGGTACAGCTATAATAAAGTCTATCTTGTGCGCCTCTATTACCTTGAGTATATGACTCGGTATAAAACTTCGCGTTATGACTACAGTAGCCCCGCGCAACAGCGGCACGATCACACAGCTCACCAATGTGAAGATATGCGACATAGGAATGACCAATAAAAAGCGCTGGGCAGTCACGACTTCTGTAAGTCTTACATATCCGATGGCGCCGTGATGATAATTTCCATGCGTGAGCATTGCGCCCAAAGGTTTTCCTATGCCTCGATATGTATAGTTAATCGTAGCGACCTGATTATTGCTGGTGTTAAAATTCGGGAGAGGGCCCTCTTCTCCTATGCTTAACAATTCATTAATCTGTTTATCAATAGCTATTATTAGCCTATCTTTACTAAGTATAGACGCGACCTTTTTGTCGTACAATGAAGAGGTAGTTATTATGCCTTTTGGCTTACAGTCATTGAAGATCTTTTTTAATTCAAAACTCGTAAGCTGTGGATTGAGCGGCACGCTTATGACATTTATCCTTGAAAGCGCATAGAAACTATATATGAACTCCTTGCAGTTTGGAAGAAAGATAACGATCTTATCGTCTTGCCTCAGCCCCATTTTTAAAAAGGCCTTTGCCAATAACTCAATATTCTTCCAAAGCTCGGAGTAAGACACCTTTACGTCATCCTGGATTATGCATGTCTTTTTTGACATCTTGGTTGATACCCAATGAAGTGAGGTGCCTAAGTTCATATACGCTATTTCTCCTTAACATAAAACATGACTAGATCTATCAGATCTCCAACAGTCACTATATCAAACGCCTTTGCCTCGTCAATCACTATACCTAACCTCTTTTCAACTGCAGCCAATATCTCCATTGCTGCTAAAGAATCAATGCCCAGATCATCTCTTATATCAGCGCTCTCCTTGACCTTTTTTACATCCATTCTTGCGATCTCAGCAACTAACCTTTTTATATCTTTCCTGATACCTGCTGCCTTAGAGGTTTTTTTAGCCATTTAGGTCTCCTTAATATTTATAGGTGAACCCCACTGCAAAAATATTCACGAATTGTTCATATCTGCCGTCTATATCAGCATTACTGGTTGAACCTACGCCATTTGCTACATCTCTATCTTCGAAAAACAATGCAAGATATGAGATATCCATTGTCATGTCTTTAAATGTATAACCAAATCCGCAAGTAATTCCATACCTGTCAGAATCAGGCAGAGCAGTGTCAAAATTTGCTTCAGATACAGGAGTTTGTTCATACATATATCCGCACCTTAGCTGTATCTTATCTGATGCGTCATAATTAACACCTATGCCAAGAGAAAACACGTCTTCCCAGTCCTTTGACGCTGGGTTACCGGCGTTTAAGATTTGGAGCTTTATGGGATGAGTTTCCGTCTCCCATTCTACCCAGTCTTGTACAACACTTGACCAACCTGTCCATTCCAAGTCAGCCTCGAAAGTTAATACATCGTTTACATCCCATGCATATCCTAAAGTAACAACCTCAGGAAGTGTCATGTCTGCCTTGATCGAGGTATCATAAGACGCGCCAAATAGTCCTGCAGTGGCATCAGCACCCAGGCCATTCAATGAAAGAGTGCCTTTTTGTGAAAAGTCTACCTCGCTCCTGTATGCTACAGCCAGTCTGTGCGAATCTTTAAAGCTATAAAGCATCCCCAAGTTATAGCCCCAGCTTTCATCATCAGCCTTAAGATAAAAATCACCGTCAGCCTCTACAGCAGAGCCACCTAAAAGCGTATTAACGCGTGTGACATTGAACTTCCTATACTTATTGACATTGCTTATCATATAGTTTAAACCAGCGCCGATTGATAGATTATCATTTACCTTATATGCTACTGAAGGGTTTATATTCTCGACCCTCACATCTGATTCTGTGGCAACATACCGAGAATAGCTGTCATCTGGCCAGTCAGTGCCAAGTCCATATGGAATAGTAACGCCCAGACCAAATGTAAATTCCTCAAGGCCAAAGTCATCAACGAGGTAAAAATTTGGCACAAAAAAGCTCTGGCTTTCCATGTCTACTTCTCCTGCGCCTGTAGGCGTGCCTCTACCAATCGGCATCTCAAGGGTATAGCCTATACTTACTGCAGAACCGTCTAAATACGACATGGCAGCAGGGTTATAGTATACTGCTGCAGGATCATCTATCTGCGCAGCACCTGCTGAGCCCCTTCCCATACCTTTTGCGCTTACCACCTCATTCTTGAAGCCACCTGCGCCAACTGCAAAAGCTACATTAGTCGATACCATGATCAAAGTAAACAATAACAAGCCGCACCATAACTTCCTAAGCATTACCCACCCCCATTTGTTTGCTGTTCACTCTCTTCTATCCACTTACTAATAGAATCCCTTCTTATTCTCCAGCTGGTACCTATCTTAAAAGCAGGGATCTTCCCGTTCTTCACATACTTGTAGATCGTCATAGGATGCACATCCATATAGTCAGCCACATCCTTGATCGTTAAAATGTCCTTTGACTTAGTCACAATATACTCCTTTATATTCTATTAAACCAACGTATAAAGAAGTATACTGATTTTATACCCTTTGTCAAGGGTAGCTGCCCTCTAGGAAAGAAGCGCTTCGAGATGGGAATAGGCTGAGTTTGCTAGACTTAGGAGGTTATAGCCGCCTTCTAGTACTGAAACAATAGGGGCTATATCCTTTATAAGACAGGTCATTTCGTGATATCCGGGTTCTGTTAGATTTATAGAAGATAATGGGTCGTCCTTGTGGCCATCGAATCCTGCTGAGATCAATATGAATTCCGGGTTAAAGTCTTTAAGCTTTGGGATTATGGCTTCTTTAAACGCTTTTATATATTCTTTGTCGCCGCTCCCTCCTGGCATTGGGATATTTAGATTAAATGGCGAGGAAGTTTGGCCTGTTCCTGGATAGTGCGGGTATTGATGTAAGCTTATATAGAAAACACTCTGGTCATTATAAAAGATCTCCTCTGTGCCATTTCCATGATGCACATCCCAGTCAATAATCGCAACTCGCTTTAAGCCATGCTTCCTCAGGACGTGCCTTGCGCCAATAGCAACATTATTGAATATGCAGAATCCCATTGCCTGTGAAGGCCCTGCGTGATGGCCTGGCGGCCGAACCATGCAGAATGCATTGTCAGCATCTCCTCTAACCACCAGGTCTATACCTTTAATTACTGCACCTGCGGCAAAAAGCGCTGCATCAAAGGAATCCTTGGAAATCACTGTGTCAGGATCAAGGTTGCCAGGACCGTGCTCCTTTACGCGCAAAACATAGTCCTTGGCATGCACAGACACTATATCTTCTATAGTTGCGGCTTTCGGCTCAATAAGCTTTAACTTATCAATAAGCCTGGTCTTCTCTAATTTTCTAAGGATTGCCTGCAGCCTGGAAGCACGCTCTGGATGATGCGGCCCTGTATCGTGCTGCAGGAAGATGGGATGATATATTAATGCAGTCTTCATATTGCTAAAAAAAGCCGAGGTCCAGCCTCGGCTTTTTTAGTCCTCTTCTGCGCGGCGGACTTCTTTTATGAATTCCTCCATCAGCTCCACATTTTTCTTGCCTGGACTTGATTCTATGCCGCTTGAAACATCTACAGCGTATGGCCTGATCTCTTTTACTATGTCATAGACATTATCAGAGGTAAGTCCGCCTGATATTATAATGCGCCTGTCATATTCTTTTGCCAGAACAGCTAGCGTCCTGTCAAAACCCTTACCTGTGCCGCCATACACACTGCTTATATACGCGTCCAGTAAAAATGCATCTGCTGGACATTCCTCTATGGAATCAAGGCTTTCTTTATCCTTGACCCTGATGGCCTTTATTAATTTAATGCCTTTGAATCGTAAGGATTTAAATCCTAAACAATATTTCACATCCTCATCGCCATGTAACTGCACAGCATTTAATCCATATCTTTCAACACATTCTTCAATAAATCCCAGATCTTCATTAACAAAAACACCTACTGCGCTTACATAGGGCGGAAGTCTCCTTATTATATCTCCCGCGTCTTTAGGGCTGATATAGCGAGGACTTTCTTTAAAAAATACAAACCCAAGGGCATCTGCTCCTACTGCAACAGCCTTCTCAGCATCCCGCGCCGAAGTTATCCCGCAAAACTTCACCCTAACCCTTATCATCCCCCATTACCTCCCTTATTTTTCCCTCAATATCCTTAGCCCCAAGAAAAGCCCCTCCTATCAAAACCGCATTTACGCCTGCATCCCTGAGTCTGGCAATATCATGGTCTGACGCTATCCCGCTCTCGCTTACCTTTATTATTTGATCCGGCATCTTTGAAATTAATTTGAATGTGGCATCGATATTCACCTTGAATGTATCAAGATCCCTATTGTTAATGCCTATTATTTTTGCATCGCTAATAATAGCCTTTTCCAGATCCTTCTCATCATGAACTTCAACGAGGCACTCCATACCTATCCTCTTGGCCAAATACATAAAGCTTTTTATCTCTTCCTTTGTCAGAATCCTGGCGATCAGAAGGATCGCATCCGCTCCAGCATAACGCGATTCATAGACCTGATACTCGTCTATGATAAAATCTTTTCGAAGCACAGGTAGATCTGTGACACGCCGCACCTCGCTGATATGCGAAATGTTGCCTCCAAAGTATTTTTTATCTGTCAATACGGATATCGCGGCAGCACCTGAGTCTGCATATATCTTGGCGAGACGCGCAACATCAAACTTTTTTGAGAAGCCCTTTTTATGTGAAGGCGATTTGGATTTTATCTCGGCAATGAGATTTACGCGATTGGCTATTGATATTGCTTCCCTGAAAGACCGTACACCTTTAAGAAGTCGTTTTGAATCAACAAAATGCGTAATCGGCCTCTTGACCTTCAAGGCCTCTACTTCTTTTTTCTTCAGATTGATTATTTCTTTTAAAAAATTGGTCATGCTTCTATCCCTAGTAAGCCTGGCTTCCGTAGGCCAGGTTTAAACCTGGCCTACGGAAGCCAGGCTCAAGTTATTTATTTGTAAATACTATCAATTTCTCTAATTTCTCCATCGCCCTGCCCGACGCGATGGATTCCCTTGTCAGCTCAATGCCTTTTTTGAAATCCTGGGCAAGTCCGCCCGCAACCAATGCACTAGATGCATTTAAGAGTACAACATCTTGCTTTGCGCCTGAGACTCCTTTAAGCACCTCTTTTATGATTCGAGCATTATCTTCAGCGCTGCCGCCTTTTATATCTTCAAGCCGCGCGACCTTTATTTTAAAATCCTGAGGCTTCACGCAAAAAGTCTTTATCTTTCCATCCTTTAATTCAGACACCTGAGTCTTTCCTGTAATAGTGATCTCGTCAAGGCCATCAAGTCCGTGAACCACAAATGAATGCCTTTCCCCAAGATTTTTCAATACACTTGCCATGACCTCTGTAAGTTCCTTGCGATATACGCCCAGCACCTGACAATTAGCCCCTGCAGGATTTGTAAGGGGGCCGAGTATGTTAAATATAGTGCGTATACCTATTTCTCGTCGAGGATCTATGGCATATTTCATCGCTCCATGAAAAAGAGGGGCAAATAAAAATCCAATGCCGACCTCTTTTATACAGGTCTCGACTTTATTTGGGGCAATATCGATATTCACCCCAAGCGCCTTTAAGACATCTGCGCTGCCGCATTGGCTTGAGACAGCCCTGTTGCCATGCTTGGCGACCTTTAGGCCTGCTCCGCTCACAACAAAACCAGCTGCTGTCGAGATATTAAAACTACCAGTGTTACTCCCGCCAGTTCCACAGGTATCAATAACTGTATCGCCGCCAACATTTATCTTAACTGCCTTTTCGCGCATAACCATACTAGCGCCAGTAATCTCATCCACTGTCTCGCCCTTTAATCTAAGCGCAGTAATAAAGCTGGCTATCTGCGCAGAAGTTGCCCGGCCTGTCATTATCTCACCCATGCACACGACCATCTCTTCACGCGTCAAATTAACTCCATCAACTACCTTACCTATGGCTTGTTTTATCATAGTCTACCTCATATTAACAAAGTTCTTTAATAGCGTCTTCCCGAAATTGGTCAGAATTGACTCAGGATGAAACTGTACGCCCCACACAGAAAATCTCTTGTGCTTCAATGCCATGATCTCCCTGTCTTTTGTACGGGCAATAATTTGCAAAACCTTGGGCAAGGATTTTTTCTCTACTATCAAAGAATGATACCGCGTTGCCTCAAATGGACTTGCAATACCTTTAAAGATGCTGCCTGTCTTATGATAGATCATTGAGGTCTTACCATGCATCAACTGCTTAGCCCTTATAATTTTTCCCCCAAAGACTTCTGCAATGCATTGGTGACCAAGACACACGCCCAATATTGGGATCTTTCCAGAAAATTCTTTTATAACAAGCTTGGAAATGCCTGCATCTTTAGGCCTGCCTGGACCAGGGGATATAATTATGTGGCTCGGCCTTAAAGCGCGAATATCCTTTAAAGATATCTTGTCATTTCTATGGATAACTAATTTCTCGCCGAGCTCAGACAAATACTGCACAAGATTATAGGTAAAGGAATCGTAATTGTCGATCATGAGAATCATTCTATGATACCTCTCGCATTAAAATCCCAAATCCCAATAAATACCAATACTACCAAATAAATCCCAATTTCCAAATCCCAAACATGGTTTTGGATTTGGGATTTTGGATTTATTCAAGTCCTTCCTCTGCTATTTCAATAGCCTTGACCATGGCCTTTGCCTTATTGACTGTCTCCTGATATTCTCTCGATGGCACTGAATCAGCTACTATGCCAGCGCCTGCCTGTATAAACGCGTCTTTTCCTTTTACGAGTATAGTCCTTATGTTAATGCAGGTGTCCATGTTGCCGTTAAAACTAAAATAACCTACTGCGCCTGCGTAAGGTCCGCGCCTCGAGTTTTCCAGCTCATCTATTATCTCCATCGCGCGTATCTTTGGCGCGCCAGCCACAGTACCTGCAGGAAAAGCGGCCCTTAAAACATCGTACGCATTCTTGCCTCTGGCAAGCTTGCCTACGCAATTGCTTACTATGTGCATGACATGCGAATATTTTTCTACAAACATAAACTCTGACACCTTTACGCTGCCAGCCTTACACACCCTGCCTATATCATTTCTGCCAAGATCAACAAGCATGACGTGTTCGGCCCTTTCCTTTGCATCCTGTAAAAGCTCCTTCTCGAGACGCGCGTCATCCTCTGCATCTTTTCCTCTCGGCCTTGTCCCGGCAATAGGACGCGTCTCAACAATCCCGTTCTCGCATCTTACAAGGACTTCGGGCGAAGCGCCTATCATCTTTACGTCGCCAAAATTTAAATAGTACATATATGAGGAGGGATTCAGGGATCTTAGCTCACGATATACATCCAGTGGATCACAATTCAGGGTAGTGCGAAAACGCTGCGAAAGCACTACCTGTATAATATCGCCAGCCTTGATATATTTTTTAGCCTTCCGCACAGCGTTCTCAAACCCCTTTTTTGTAAAATTTGATTTGATCTTGTGAGGGGTTTTTGTCTTTCTCTCCTTTTTTTCTTTTAGTGGTCTATTTAATTTTTTTATAATCTTGTCTATTTTCTTTACCACGCTATCATAACTCCCTTGTCCCTTGTCCCTTGTCCCTTGTCCCTCAGGATAAGCATTCACCACCACTTTAATCTTATGCGTTGAATGGTCAAAGATTATATGACTATCTGCCATCATAAAGATAGCGCCTGGGACATTTAGATCATCTGGATTTTCATCTGGCAGATCTTCGAAAAACCTAACTGTGTCATATCCCATATAACCTACGAGTCCCCCTGAAAATCTTGGCAGGCCCATTACTTTAGCCGGCTTAAAAACGCTCATGATCTTCGCGATCTCTTTTAAGGGCGAATCTGAGGTCTTAAAAATAATTGACGGCTCTATGCCAATAAAAGAAAACCTCGCTATCTTCTCCTCACCTTCAACAGACTCCAGGAGATACGAATAATCGCCTTTCATCTTTACAAAGGCAGACACTGGCGTAAGTAAATCCGCGAGTATCTCGCGATATACCGGTATTACATTCGCTTTCTTTGCCAGTTTTACGAATTCTTTTTTTGACGGATAATACATCCTACGCCTTCCTATAGAAACAGCTTCTGTTTCCAGTGTGGCATGCCACGCCTTTTTGTCTTACCTTTATAAGGAGGGTGTCCATGTCACAGTCATAATAAACGCCTTTTACGAATTGAAAATTCCCTGAAGTCTCGCCCTTTACCCAGTATTTCTTTCTGGAACGTGACCAGTAACAAGTCTTGCCTGAAGTAAGCGTCCTTTTTACTGACGCCTTATTCATGTACGCCAGCATCAAGACCTCGCGGGTCTTATAGTCCTGCACTATCGCCGGTATCAGTCCATTTTTATCAAACTTCAAATCTTTGATCTTCATGTCCGCACTCCTACGCCTTTCTCTTTCAAATATTCTTTTGTGTCTTTTATTGAATATTCTCTAAAATGAAAAATAGATGCGGCAAGCGCCGCGTCTGCCTTGCCATCTGTCAAAACCTCATGTAAATGCTGGAGGCCTCCTGCGCCGCCAGACGCTATAATTGGGATGTTTAAATTCTCAGAGAATGCCTTTGTCAATTCGATATCGTACCCGTCTTTAGTGCCGTCCTTGTCCATGCTTGTAAGAAGGATCTCACCCGCGCCAAGCTTTTCTACTTTTTTGCCCCACTCTAAAGCATCTATGCCTGTTGGCGTGCGACCTCCATTAATATATACTTCCCAGCTTGCTCCTTGTCCCTTGTCACTTGTTGCTTGTCGCTTTGCGTCAATGGCCACCACAATACACTGACTCCCAAACCTCTCCGAAGCCTTCTTGACAAGTTCAGGGTCTTTTACTGCAGCTGTATTGATCGAGACCTTATCTGTACCTGCATTCAATAACTCCCTGATATCATCGAGATTTCTTATGCCACCTCCGACTGTCAGCGGCATAAAAACCGTCTCTGCTGTGTGCCTCACCACATCCAGCATGATCTGCCTCTTCTCGTGGCTCGCTGTAATGTCCAAAAACACGATCTCGTCTGCCTCTTCCTTGTCGTAAAACTGAGCGACCTCTACAGGATCACCTGCATCCTTCAGGTTCAAAAACTTAACGCCCTTTACGACCCTGCCATCCTTAACGTCTAAACATGGAATAATTCTCTTGGTTAGCATATTTTAATAGCTTCCTCAAGGTCGACCTTGCCCTCATACAGGGCTCGGCCAACAATAACTCCCTCTAAATTCTTGCTTCCAATATCCTTTAGCCTCTTGATGTCCTCCAGGTTCGAGACACCGCCAGATGCAATCACTGAGATATCTACGGAATTCAAAATCTTTTTCAATCTCTCTATATTAGGCCCTTTTAATGTCCCATCCACTGTAATATCAGTTACAACAATTGTCTTTACGCCTATATTCTTGATCTTTTTAAGCATTGCCTCAGGCGTTAAGTCTGTAGCCTCGGTCCATCCCTTTTTTGCTATTTTTTCTCCTGAAAAATCAATACCAAGCACTATTCTTTGGTTGAATCTGGAGATCATGTCCTTTAAAAACTCAAGATCTTCAAAGGCCCTTGTGCCGATTACTACACGGCTAGCGCCCTGTTTTAAAAAATATTCTACATCTTTATCGCTGCGCAGCCCTCCTCCGACTTCACATGACATGTTTACGCTTTTTATAATACTGGTTATGATATCCCTATTCCTGATCTCACCGTATTTTGCGCCATCCAGATCCACTATGTGCAAAAAAGAAGCGCCCTTATTCTGCCACTTGAGCGCCATCTTCACCGGATCCTCTGAATAGAGCTTCTCCTTATTGAAATCGCCCTGATATAACCTAACAACCTTTCCGCCAATTATATCTATTGCAGGAATAACTATCATAGCTTTACAAAATTCTCCACGATCTTTAATCCAACGCCCTGGCTCTTCTCAGGATGAAACTGAAATGCGTATATATTATCTTTTTGAATACCAGAGGTAAATTTCACACCATAATCTGTCTCACAAAGAACCATACTCCTATCCTCAGGCTCCACATAATAAGAATGCACAAAATACATAAAACTCCCATCAGCCACGCCATCTAGAGCCCTTGTCCCGCCTGTCCCGAGCGAAGTCGAGGGATGTCCCTTGCCTGCCCCGTACGAAATCTCTGATTTTCGTATGGGGTCCCTTGTCCCTATCTGATTCCAGCCCATATGCGGAATTTTTAAGCCGCTTCCAGCATTAAACCTCTTGACCTTACCCTTTAAAACATCAAGCCCCTTGATCCTACCGCCTTCTTCGCTCTCTGAAAATAAAAGCTGCAGGCCCAGACATATACCCAAGAAAGGTTTTCCTTTTTTTATTGTTTCCAGTATAGCCTTGATCAAACCCCTTTTTCGCAGTTCTTCCATTGCATTGCTAAATGCGCCCACGCCCGGCAGGATGATCTTATCAGCTGCAAGAATATCGCGGCTAGACGAAGTCACCTTGACATCAGGACAAAAGAG
This sequence comes from Candidatus Gorgyraea atricola, assembly GCA_030765235.1. Taxonomy (NCBI): domain Bacteria; kingdom Pseudomonadati; phylum Candidatus Omnitrophota; genus Candidatus Gorgyraea; species Candidatus Gorgyraea atricola. Next base: position 45,946 of record JAVCCW010000030.1, read on the forward strand.
CTCTACTGCCTTTTGCACGCTCCTAAGATTTCCCATGCCATAATCAATAACAACAATCACAGACGTCCTTTAGTGGAAGGGATGCCTTCTATCCTTGGATCGATCTGAGTTGCCTCATCCAGGGCCTTGGCAGCAGATTTAAAAATCGCCTCCAGGAGATGATGCATATCAGAACTTGCCTGCAGAATAGAAATGTGCATTGTAATAGGAAAATTATTTATCAGCGCCTGAAAAAACTGGCGCACATATTCTAGATTATATCCGCCTTGAACATCTTTTTCCTCACGAAGCCCTTCTGATTTAATGCCATTAAAAAACGGCCTGCCGCTTATATCCACTACCACGCGAACATTGACTAGGGTCTCGTCCATTGGAATCGTCTTTTCACCAAACCGCTTGATCCCTTTTTTGTCACCCAGCGCTTTACTAAAGGCCTGGCCCAGACAAATCCCAAGATCCTCATTAGTGTGGTGCATATCCACATTTAAATCACCCTTTGCCTTTATCTTCAGATCAAAAAGCCCGTGCTTTGCAAAGAGCGCAAGCATGTGATCCAGAAAAGGTATACCGGTATTGATGCTGGACCTACCCTTCCCATCTATCACCAGCTCTACAGCTATCTTCGTCTCCCCTGTCTTCCGCTCTATCCTAGCCTTCCTCTTCCCCATATCCCTTCTCCCCTTAGCTTAACTTTACACTTGTGCAAAGCTCCTTCTCTGTAGGCCAGGTTTAAACCTGGCCTACAGAGAAGGAGCTTTAAAGTTATTTTCTGATTTGCCCAGTGCCAAGGACTACATACTTATAGGTACATAGCTCTTCGAGCGCCATTGGGCCGCGCGCGTGGATCTTGTCTGTTGAAATGCCTATCTCTGCGCCCATGCCAAATTGATATCCGTCTGTAAATCTGGTGGATGCATTCCAATACACACAGGCCGAGTCCACCCTGCTCAAAAATTCATCCGCTACCTTTTTATTTTTCGTCACTATCGCGTCTGAATGAGCTGAGCCATACTTATTTATGAAATCAATCGCCTCGCCCGCGTCGCTAACCACCTTGATGGCCAGCGTCAAGTCCAGATATTCTGCATACCAGTCTTTCTCAGTCGCTGCCTTTATGTCCTTCAATATCTTACGCGTCTTTTCGCATCCCCGCAGCTCAACGCCCGGCTCTTTTAAAATATCAGCCAAGAGCGGCAAAAACTTCTGCGCCACAGCCTTATGCACCAAAAGAGTCTCTATGGCATTGCACACGCCAGGTCTCTGCACTTTTGCATTAAATGCGATCTTAAGCGCTTTTTTTAAATCAGCGAAGTTATCAACATAAAGATGACACACGCCCTTATAATGTTTTATGACAGGTATTGTGGAGATACCTGCAACATGTTTTATCAATCCCTCGCCGCCCCTCGGTATTACAACATCCACTAACTCAGGGGCCTTTAGTAAGACCTCCACTGCTAGCCTATCAGCAATATCTATCATGCTGATAGCTGAACGCGGGATACCGAACTTTTCAATATCCTGCGTGATCACCTTATGGATAGCAATATTGGAATCGATCGCTTCACTCCCGCCCCGCAAAACGCATGCATTGCCAGACTTCAGGCACAACCCTGCGCAATCGCTTGTCACGTTGGGCCTTGATTCATAGATAATACCGACCACACCTATGGGCACGCGCACCTTTTTTATCTTAAGTCCATTCGGCCGCTTCCATTGCCTCATTACCTCACCAACAGGATCCTTTAAACCCGCGACTGAACGCAGACCCTCAGCCATATCTTTTATGCGGCTATTTGTAAGAGTGAGCCTGTCTATCATGGCCTTTGAGAGACCTTTTTTCTTAGCAGATGCAACATCCTTGGCATTCCGCAAAAGTATAAATCTGGAATTCTTCAAAAGCGCCTGCGCCATTGCCGCTAGGGCTCTATTTTTATTCTTAGTAGAGATACCCGCCAGCACTCTCGAAGCATCCTTGGCCTGCATCAACATTTTTAAGATCTTATCCTTTAGTCGCATCTGAGACCCTTCCTTTAGCTGGCACAAAAACCGTGCCCACATTTTCTCCTCTTGTGATCTTCAAAAGGATTCCTTTGGTGCGTCCATTTGCAATAACACACGAAACCCCTGAACCTATTACGATCTTACATGCCTCCAGCTTCGTCTTCATGCCACCCAGCGAATATTCTTTATTCGTGCCGCAAGCGGCCTTCTCTATTTTAGCATCAATATTTGCAACAAGATCGATACATCTATCATCAACGCACAATCCATCGACATCTGTCAGCATGATCAAAAGATCCGCGCTCACAAGGTTCGCCACCAATGCAGAAAGTTTATCGTTATCCCCGAATCTTATTTCATCTACAGATACTGTATCGTTTTCATTTATGACAGGTACGACCTTTCTGCTCAACAATGTATTAAGTGTATTCTCGGCATTCAAATACCTGCGCTTATCACGTATGTCCTCCCATGTCAAAAGCACCTGCGCAGCATGAAAACCTAGCTTCCTGAAATGCTCCTCGTAAGTCCTCATTAAATGCCCCTGGCCAACAGCCGCGCATGCCTGCTGCTCAGGTAAAATGCTCGGCCGCTTCTTCATGCCCAATATATGCATGCCCGCGCCGATTGCGCCAGACGAAACCACGATCACCTCGCGCCCCTGTTTCAAAAGAATCGCTATCTGCTTTGCAAAATTCCTTATCCACGCCTTATCCAGGGCAAAGTCCTTGGAAGCGAGCACACTGGTGCCTACTTTTACTACTATTCTTCTGGCTTTTTTTAAAGCTTGTCTATTCATGTCAGCTATTTTAATTTCCTATACGTTTCTTCCAACAACTCCTTTATGCCCTCTCCAGTAGCACACGATATCGGGTATATTTTCTTGCGTGTCTTTTTCTTAAAGTCCTTGAGATTCTCTGAGGCCTGCGGAAGATCCATTTTATTCGCTGCTAGGATTTGAGGTCGCTTCAAAAGTGAGGAGCTGTACAGGCCTAGCTCGTTATTTATAGAATCTAGATCGTGAATAGGAGAACGCCCTTCTACAGCTGCCATATCTACCATATGAATGAGGACCTTGGTTCTTTCGACATGTCTTAGGAATTCATCTCCCAGACCCCTGCCAGAATGAGCGCCTTCTATTAATCCAGGTATATCACAAATAACAAGACTTCTTTCTTCGCCCAAACGCACCACGCCCAGAGTAGGTGTCTTTGTCGTAAAAGAATAACTGGCTACCTTGGGCTTTGCATTGGATACGCGAGAAATCAAACTGGACTTCCCGACATTCGGATAGCCAATGATACCGACATCAGCGACTAATTTGAGCTCCAGTACAAGATCTTTTTCTTCGCCGTCTTTTCCAGGAGTAGCATCCTTGTGCCTAGAATTGCCTCTGCCACCTTCGCCACCCTTGGTAATTACTATTGAACGGCCTGATTTGTTCAGATCACAATACGTAATGTCTTCGTGCTTGTCTTTGACAAGCGTACCAACACTGACCCTTATTATACAATCCCTGCCTTCAGATCCTTTTTTGTGATTGCTGCTGGCATTGGAACCTGACTCAGCCTTAAAATGCTTGCGATAATAAAAATCTACAAGGGTCTGCACATTGTTATCTGCAATAATTACAACATCCCCGCCCTTGCCGCCGTCTCCTCCATCAGGCCGCTTCCATCTTTGAAACTTGCCTTTGGAAAAACTGTGACAGCCATCTCCACCATCACCGGCCTTGATATTGATTGCTGCGTGATCGATAAACATTTGCGCTTTTAAATAATATTTATCTTACGTGCATTGCCGAATTTTACCACACCGTCTTTGAGCGCGAACAAGGTCCTGTCTCTACCCATGCCTACGCCAATGCCAGGAAAAAACTTAGTGCCTTTCTGCCTGACAAGGATGCTGCCAGCGCTCACTAACTGGCCCTCAAAGCGTTTCACTCCAAGCCGCTGTGAGTTACTATTTCTTCCGTTTTTGGAACTTCCCTGTGATTTGGTATGTGCCATCTTACTCCTCCTTGATTTCGACGCTTGTGTAATGTTTAATGTTTAATGTGTAATGAACTAAGCTACCCTACCTACATTACACTTTACACCTTACACATTACACAAATCTTTACGTTGTGATGTTTTTGACTTTAAGCATAGTATACGTCTGCCTGTGCCCGATCTTTTTTCTGGAATTACCAAGCCTTCTTCTGTACTTAAAAGATATTGTCTTTTTGTCGCGCTTTTCTCCTACGACCTCGCAGACAACAGATGCCCCCTTTATATATGGCTTGCCTACTGATATCTCTTTTTCATCAGAGACAAAAAGTACTTTATCCAGTTTTACCTCTTTCTTATCCTTTAAGTCCAATCTTTCGACTTTTAACAAGTCTCCTTTGCCTACCCTGTATTGCTTTGCGCCTGTCTCAACTATTGCGTACATTATAACCCCCCTTTTATAAACTTTTAATTATACACTATTTGCCTATTTCTGTATACGGAAATTTTCTATATGCATTTCTGGCTCAGCTATCACTACAATCCTGGTCCTGCACTGGGATTCGAGCTTGGTTATGGATGGTCTATCCTCATTCAGAAGATAATTCGCCACATTAGGATGCACATACACGCGAATCTCCTTTATGCGAACACGCTCCACTTCCTTCCTTATTGCCCTTAGTGCCTCTATTGCCATTGTGGTAGCTGACTTTACTGCGCCACGACCTTTACAATACGGGCACTTCTGATATGATACTCTCCTCACGCCCCTACGTATGCGCTGCCTGGTGATCTGCACTATGCCAAACTCGGACATCCTGAGTATCTTGATCCTTGCCTTGTCCCTCTTGAAACATGTGACCAATATATTAAATATCTCACGGCTGTGCCTGTCCCTCATCATGTCAATAAAATCTATTATTACTATGCCGCCAATGTCCCTCAGCCGTATCTGCCTGGCGATCTCCACTGCTGCCTCAGAGTTAACTTTAAAGGCTGTGTCTTCCATGTTCTTTCTGCTAAAAGAACCGCTATTTACATCTATAGCAATAAGCCCTTCTGTCTCTTCTATGAAAATATATCCGCCACACTTAATCGGCACCTTTTTTCCGTAAAGCCTTTCTATCTCCTTCTCTATGCCACGTGAATCAAAAAGACTCGTCTTCTCCCTGTAAAGCATGAGTTTTCTCTTCATGCTCGGCATGATATTATTCGCGAAATGCCGCAATTTATTATATTCTTCCTTGCTGTCAACAAGAACCCTGCTTACGTCCTCGCTAAAGGTATCGCGCAGGATCCTGAATGTAAGGCCATGCTCTTCATGCACAAGGCCAGGCGGTTTGACCCGGGTAGCATCGCGCTTTATGTTTTTCCAGAGCGCGGCCAAATATTTCACCTCGCGACTGAAATCATTCTCAGACTTACCAACTCCTGCCGTCCGCACAATAAGTCCCATCTTATAGGCAGGTGCTATCTTTTTCAGGATCTTGTGCAGCCTCTGGCGCTCTGCCCGATCAACAACCTTTTTAGAAACACCTATATGATGGTCAAAAGGCATCAGCACAACAAACCTGCCAGGTATGCCTATGTGTGTCGTAAGCCGCGGCCCCTTATTTCCTATGGGCTCTTTTCCCACCTGCACCAGGACATCCTGTTTTTCCCTTACAAGCCTGTTTATATCTGACGGCTTTGGTCTGGGTATTTTTCTTGGCGCGTGCTTACCCTCTTCATCCAGCACATCGAACTCCCGAGTCGAAGAAAGCATATCAGAAACATACAAAAATCCATTCTTTGACTGCCCTATGTCCACAAACGCAGCGCCTATACCAGAAACGACTGAATTAACGACTCCCCTGTAAATATTCCCTACCATGGTCACTTCAGACGGCCTCTCTATAAAATACTCCTGCAGGACCCCGCCCTCTACGACCGCTACTCTTTTTTCCTGCGATTCAACATTGATTAAAATCTCTTTCTGCACTCTACTATCCTCACTTCCTCAGGTAATTTTCCATTGATCCTATTCATAAATTCGTCCGGTTCGATCCATTTATCTAAAGAAAAACCCGCCTTTTCGCTTTCGCTTTCAACACCCAACTTTAACGCCTGCCCAAAACTTATTTTATAATGAGGGGAAAAACCCTGACTCAGGCTAACCGGAAGAGAGGCCCTTCTCACAGATCTCTGAAAAAGCCTTACAATGTCCAGGTGGGAAATATACCTTAGATCGCCTCTTTTGCAGAACGTCGCCTCTAACTTCATTTAGTTACTGCGACCGCAGTGCTGGAATCAGGATTGACTATGTTAACTGTTATAAAAAATAAAAGGTCAGTAGTATCGACCTCTTTTTCTTTTTTCTTAAACAATAAACTCAATATAGGTATATCCCCCAGGATCGGAATCTTGTACACCCTGTCTATTATCTGCTCTCTTATAAGTCCTCCTACAACTATTGTATCTCCATCTTTTACCATGACCTGTGTTGAGGCCTTGCGCGTAGAAAATCTCGGGGCCTGAATACTTCCTGAGCCACTTGTAAAGGTATCCCATGTTATAAAAGACGATACCTCTGGTTCCATGTTAACAACGATATAACCCGCTGGATTTATCTGAGGCGTAACTGAAAGAGTAATACCCAGTTCTTTCTCGTCATACCCAGTGACTTCTATCCTGCCTGTAGAATCGTCACGTTCATAAGTCGGTATGCTAAATGTAGTCGCAACCACTATCCTTGCTTCCTGATTATCCAAGGTCGTTATCCTTGGGTTTGAGATTATCTTTGTGTTTGCCCTGGACTTCAATACCTCGAGCACTGCCTGAAAAGAGGCAAAACTAAGTGTGCCAAAAGTATAATTACTTGGCAAGGCCAAAGGAAAAGCAGACGCAGGATTATTCACAAATGTTCCAACGTTTGTGCCTGCCTCTGCGCTAGAATCTCCGTCAGGATAAAAATGGCCCCCGTAGTCTCCAGTATGCCACGGCGCTGTTATGGGCCGCGATGCCCCGCTCGCGCTTATCTGTGATGTCCATCTAATGCCGAGCTTGTCGTCTTTATCAAGTGTTGTCTCTATGATCTTGGCCTCTATGTTCACCTGTTGTGTGCGCTTGTCGATCTTTTCTATGACCTGCTTGATCTTGTATATATTCGTAGGGATGTCTGTCACTATTACCAGGTTTGCTCGTTCATCAAACTTCACGCTCCCCCTGTCGCTCAGCATCTCTTCTATTACTGCTGGCACATCCCCTGCGTTTGCATAATTAAGCGAGAATACCTCTGTCGCGAGCTCTTCCTTTGCCAGGTTTTCTGTCGTAGTAACTCGAATAATATTCCCCTCTCGCTCGTATGTATAGCCGTAAGTCCTGAGTATGACATCCAATGCCTTTTCCCACGGCACATCTGTCAGCCTTATAGTCACAGGCCCTGTAACATCCTTGCCAGCAACAATGTTTATGCCGCTCTTATAGGAAAGTATCCTGAGTACATTTGTGATGTCAGCGTCTTTAAAATCCAGGGTCACATTGCCGGGCAATGTACTCACCTCACCAGCAGCTAACATACCTGTCTGCGGCGGCGTCTCGGCCTGTTCAGCATCTTCTGCAAAAACCAGCCCTGTAATTCCAAAAAATAAAACGACAAAAATAACAAGACATTTTAATTCTTTCATATCTCTCTCCTTTTTTAGTCGGTGACTAGCTCTACCCTTACCTCGTCACCTTCTACTTCAAAGACCACAGCGCCTTTTTCTATTTTTAAAACCTTTACAATGCCTATTTTCTGACCTTCCTCAGCGATCTCTCCGTTTATAATAGCGATGGAACCATTTGCCTCATCCCAGACTATTCCTTCCAATCTGATATCCTTTATGCTGGTTATCCCGTATGCGTCAGAGACATACATGCCGTCTTTTGAAATAAGCGGAATAAACGGATCCCTCTTAGCCTTAATATCATACTTAAACCCTGATATCAACAATATAGCAATGAAACAAAAAATGATGTATGTTTTTTTCATAGTGTCTTTGTAATATATGTACTGACCCTTAACCTTATGTCATGACGCCTGGGATCTTCAGACCTACCCTTTATGTCCACATCGTCTATCCTTATGAACGTAGTCATGCTTTCAAGATTGTTCACAAATACGCCGCACTGATGATAACCTCCTCTTGCCTCTATCAAAATCGGGAACTCAGAATAAAGCCCGCCTGCCTGAGAAATATTGTCCAGCGTCTCAAGGGGCTTGATCCTGAGTATCTTTACGCCCGAAGACTCCGCTACGCTGGAAAAATCCTCGAGCAGGACAGCTATCTCATCATGGCCAGCCAGCTGCTGCTCGGAAAGCCTCACCTGCTTGCTTAACTCATCATGTTGTTTTTTTATCCTGGCCTCATTTGTAATCAAATTCTCAGAGTTTCTTACTCTGACCCTTACTGCGCAGTACTCCCTGTTATTCGCGATAAAACTTCTAAACTGCGGTTTCAGTAGAAGATTAAAATAAATCACAAGCGCTGCAATTCCAAAAATCCCAAAAAGTATATATAGTTTTTGTTTTTCTTTAAGCTCCATATTAACTCGCCCTGTTATTTAAGATACAACACGATCCTGAAATCCACTATGTCCCTCTCATCTATGCTTTTTCTCTGCACAGATTCGAGCTTGATGTTACTGAAATCTTTAAAGAATGTCTTATTATCGCGTACATTTTTCATGAACTTGCCTACTGTTGCCATAGCCTCTTCCTGCTTAGGTATCACACTGCCCTCTACTACCAGCTTATCTTCTGAATCTGTCCGGATCCTCGTAAACCAGATCCCCGGCAGAATCAGATCAGAAAGATAGTTCAGCTTCTCTGCCCATAAAAATCTGCGGCTGGTGACCCCATCCATCATGTTCATCTTTGCCTTTAGGGTGACTATCTCTTTATTGATCGTCTCTATGTCTAATGTCTCTGCTGCAAAATTTTGCTCCTTAAGAAGCAGCCTCTGCGTCTGCTTCTTTCTGACGAAAGAGCCCACCAGACAAAACAGAACGAGTATTATTAATATGCCTGCAGCTGCAGCGCCTCCTATGACCTTGACTTTTTCCATCTCAAGGTCCAGCTTAAACTGCGGCTGCCTTTTCTTACGCATCTCCTCCGGCAATAAATTTATCTCTATCATATCACTGCCTCAGCGCCAGGCCGATTGCTACTGCAAATAAGGCCGGCGATCCTTCTGGCTCGCTAACAGGACCCGCTAATGAAACAGCCTCAAACGGATCCCACATCACTACAGGTAAGCCTAAATTATCTTTAAGAAAATCCAGCATATTAAAGAGATACGAAGTCCCGCCGCTTATGTAGACCTTTTCAACGCCCCTGCCGAACTGACTTTCAAAATAATCAAAAGACATCCGCATCTGCGACGAGAGCCTTTCAAGCACAGGATTAATAACGCTTATCACTTCTTCCCTTTTCTCAGCAGGGTTCTTCTTTAATGCCTCCGCGTCTTCCAGGCTGAGCGCCATTGCATCCCTGATCCTTTTTGTAATATCTGCGCCGCCCCACAATATATCCCTTGTAAAATATACATTTCCCTTTGTTACGATATTCATATTGGAAAAACGCTCACCCATATTGATAAGACCGTATGCCGCGTCTTCCTTTTTCTCTGCCGCTGCATGGAAACAATTTAAAAATGCAAAACTGTCTACGTCTATAGTGCCTATCTCGAGTCCAAAATTTTTAAAAAGCTCTATCAGTCTATCCACTTCCGGCTTCTTTGCCGCGACCAGCAAAACCCTTTGACTCCCGGAACTCGTCTTGTCAAGCACCGCACAATCTATTATGGACTGATCTATGTCAAATGGTATATACTTCCCTGCCTCGAACTTTATTGCGCTTTCTATCTCTTCTTTTTTCATGGGCGGCATCTCGATGTAGCGCACTATCACTGACGGGCCTGCGAGTGAGACATTTACACGCTTCAAAGACAGCTTTGCCTGGCCCAGCAGTGTCTTGAGCGCTGAGGCTGGATTTCCATCAGCTACAGACGTGATGAGACACTTGGAGACTACAGGCTTGCCTTTTTTATGCTCCAGCTCCACTAACTTTACATTATATTGCCCGAGATCTATTCCAATGACTTTTTTCACTCTATAGCTCCTATATATAAAAAATATTTAATATATACTTACCACATTTATTGCACTACTGGATCATTTACGCTTGCCGGACCATTAGGATTTGCTTTTATTATGCTGGACTCATCAGAAAAAAAGTATCTCGTGCCTGTTTTTCCAGCAGAAACAGGATTGGCATTCAATGTAAAGGTCTCGCTGTCAACAAGGGCATAATTAAACGTATAGCCCTGCTTTGTGCCACTGGCAAGTATAGTATCAATGTATGGCGGAATAGAAATCGGCGGAACAAGATCCAACATGCTAGATGGATAGGCATGCGGGTAAGAACTCGCGTAAAAGTTCTGTGCCGCAGTAACAACGGTCCTGCATGAAGCCACTGCAGCCATCTCATTCGCATTATGCCTGGCGCGCAATACGCTAGAAATAGCCAAGGTCGCAAGCGTCATAACCACTGCGACAACTATCATTATTTCAACTAGGGTAAACCCCTGACGCCCTTTCATTTATAACAAATCTATACTAATATAGACAAAAAGTCAATAAAAAAAAGTGCCACGTACTAATTTTCCATCGTACGTGGCACTATAACAAAACAGAAAAAGTAGACCAGGTTTAAACCTGGTCTACTTTTTTATTCCTTACTAATTATTCTATCGGTACGCCAGCAGCATTAGTAAGTCTGATAACACCGCTCTCATCCACGAAAAATACTCGCGTACCTGTTGTCCCGCTGACAGCTGGTGAAGCAGTGCATGTAAACTGGTTCGCGTTTACAAGTACATAGGCATAAAAATACCCTTGCTTTGCATTCGCGGCCGCAGTTGCTCCTCCAAGTCCTCCATCGATGTATGCTGGAGTCGCTCCACTAAGCGCTGCTAAGTTAGCAGGATACGTGGGTGGCGTCTGCGCTGAACGGAAGCTCTCGCATGCAGTGCTAATGGTTCGGCTAGCTGCAATAGATGCTGCTTCGTTAGCGTTGTGCCTTGCTCGTAGCAAATTCGGTATGGCAATTGCTGCCAATAAAGATATGATTGCGACGACTATCATGATCTCTACGAGCGTGAAACCATGCCTTTCTCTTAATTTAAGCATATTTCATCCTCCTTTCCTTTAGTGTGCAAAAAGTATATCATGCGATATGCGGTTTGTCAAGGCAGGGTCGGCCTCCGCAACCCCGGAGGTTCTTTATATATTAGACACATTTGGGAGGGTGGTTTCTTTCAAATTTTTTTGAAATATTTATAAGGAGGGTTAAAAATGTGAAATGTGTAGGCCTACTTCTAGATACCTAGATATTATGTATAAAACCTTTTGCTCTCTTGAGAATTTCGGGTATAAAAGGTACCCCGATAATAAAACTACGCATCATCTTGTTCTCAGGTTTATTTCTAATTCTAATCATGTCGCCGTTTTTGTCTTTAATAATGTAATCTATAATATATAGGCCGCGTTTCGTTTTCTGTCCTTGATTATTTAAGCCGTTCCATTTTAATCTATATTTACCAACACCTTTTGACAAGTTATTAAAACTTCTGACTTCTTTGCCTTCTATATTATAAATCCTTATCTCTAGGCTTTCAATAGACTCATCTATGCTATAAGGGATAGTAGTCCTATTAGTAAACGGATTAGGGCGGTTCTGCTCAAGACTTATTGGCTGTTCAGTTGGGTCTATCTCAGCAAGGCGCCTATGGTCTTTTACTGAAGTGTCTATGGATTCTCCACCTCCTGGCTTAAAAGGATTAAGGCCTTTTTCTACAAGATTCAACCAAGAACCTGCGGCAGTATGCTCTACACCTTCAGGAGGAACAATCCAACCATGCTTAGTGTACACAAGTCCTAATTCAGCATATAAGACTGCAAGCATATTATCTCTTTCGACAACAAGACGAGTATCAGGAGAAGTAACTATGCCATCATAAAGCTCTCCAGCCCATCGCATTAATTCTGTACGCCAAGCATCTGCATTAGCAGGATCTACATTAGGGTTCTTCCTATAATATGTCGCTGCATCCCTGCATGCAAGGATCATAAATATAGACCATTCTGCAGATCTATTATTTCGTGTATCACTATAATCAACGCCTGTTAGATTCCCATCTGCATCAAGAATACCAGCCTTATACATTGCGTTTTCTATTATCTTGAAGGTTTCGCCTGGGCCTCCTAAATTATCATCAATCCATTTAGGGCCCTTAGACAAAGAAGCCCATAACTGGACATCTGTAGCAAAAACCTCATCCTTGGTCCATGTCTGGCTACCAATGTCAAAACTGGCACCTCGACAAAATTCATGCTTACTCGAATCATGTGACCAGCTAAGAAACTCATCTATCCACTGTATGCCTTGTGACAATTTTATTTCCTTACCGTCATGTAAGGTTTCATCGTATCCGCCAATAAGTTCATGATACTGCTCGTAAAAGTTAAGCATTGACTGATTATTCTCTAAAGATGCTGTATTATTAAAATGATCCATGCCAAGCCAATGATATGTACCTCTTGGCGCCATAGGAACAGGTTTTAAATCTGCACCCTGATTTTCTTTATCCTTTTGAAGTATCAATGATGCGCGCAAAATCTCTTCAGCTAATTGTGCTCGAACATCATTCTTCCAATCAATTTGATTCTTAAAGTCTGCTCCATGCTCTAACACCAGGCTCTGTAAACACATAATCCCTATCCATGCAGCCTCACCTGCTATTGGCTGCCATTGACTCCAGGTGATATCCCTGCCTTTATATGTTATGATATACCTCTCGCTTATAAATTTAAAAGGCCATCCCCTTGTTCTTTTATTATTATTATCCTTGCCTATTACTGTGGGGTCGTTTTCGTAATAATTAAATGGATTTGCATAATCATTTGGACCGCCCCAATTACCGCGTATATTACTTAACCCGCCTGTCCTGCCTGACCAATAAACATCTGCTATTCTCTTAGTCCTTTCAATAAAGTCCTGGTCACTTTCATCCTTTCCATGTTTAGCAAGGGCCATGCCAGCTAGTGCCTGATCATAGCCTAAAATACCATGTATTAAAATCTGCAGCATATGATCGTCTACTGCTTGATCATAGATACTCTCATTTTCGCCTGGAACATTTAATGTCTTGATAAGCCTTTGTGCCTCATCCGGGGCATCGGGCCAACCCATAATCCCTATGTACAGCTTAGCTCTTACATTCTCAATCCAGTTTATTATTCTTTCGGCATATCCCTGAACTACCGGTGGTTTGTGAAGTTCATCTATCTCTTGTACCTGCTCCCTGATTTGCTTTACCCTCGGAACTAAATATTCAGCTATTCCCGCTTGTTCCTGGTTAACCTCATCAAGAGCACCCTCAAGTGCATCCATGTCTAAATCTTTCTTTAGGCCCCAGAATGTCAACAACACCGCATCATATCCAGTTTCTCCTATATCGCTCAATACACTCTTTAATGTGTCTTTATCGCCAAACAACTTCTTTACCCTGCGCAATTCCCTGAATCCATTTTTCAGATCACTTGTTATTTTCTTTTTAACCCTCTCTCTTGCAGGATTCGTCATGCTTTTGCGCTCTCTTCCGCATGTAAGATTACTCAAATCTATAGGAATCATATAGTACCTTGCCTTATTAAATATGGCGGTAAGCTTCCCTATGTTTTCTTTGGCAAGATTAATCTTTTGCTCCGCAGTCATGGGCTCTTGAGGAGCACTAGCTGTAAGAGTTGAAGCGGGATTAAGAGCTATTGCAGCAGTAAAAAGTCCTGTAATTTTTAAAAATGTCTTCCTATCTATTCCTGGCATTCCAGCTGTCATTGTAAACTGGCCGCCACGGAAATAATATATCGCAATAAGGGCCTGAAGGCTCCGAAAATTGTCTTTCTTGAGAAGCTTTATTAAATCACTATCTGAATACTCCCCTTCAGGATCTCCCATCTGTATTACAGCGCTAGTATCAAGATCATCAATTCCTTTATTTAGCTTATAAAGAATTTTTTCTATGTCATCTAGCTTGAAAACAATCTTCTGGCCCGAGAGTACTGCACTAGGTAAAGTTACGCCTTGAACAATTATCTCGTCTGTCTCTCCAGATGCTTTATGAAACTCTAGAGGATCTGTATAAAGCAACAAAATATCCTCTCCCTTAAAACCTAAAACGAATTTTTTGCTTTTAATGCCTTTGATTGCCTGAGCCTTAGTAATATGCACTGTGGACTTATTTGCTAAGAGAATTGGGATCTTAGTCTCTTTTGAGTTTTCAATAGAAGCTAAAGCAGTCTCTTCATTAATAGCAATACCTTGCACATCATAATTAGTCCTATAGAATTCACCTAAAGCTGTTAAGTTAAAACGGTCTTTTCCTTCTTCTGTCTGGAGTTGCGACTGGAGTCTTAGTATATCAGATGAGGCATACAAGGTGTGGCTGGATAGAAACGTTGCGAGGAGTATGAAACTAATTAACCTGATTGTCAGACCTTTTTTAAATTTAAGCATATTCTAGACAAAAAAATAGCTCTATTTGTACTATAATTATACCATAACTTTACATTTAAAGCAAGACCTAAAATGTAAAGGACCCCCCGCAACCCCGGAGGTTGCCAGCACGGCAACCTCCGGGGTTGCGGGGTAGGAGAGGATTAATGTGCGAGGATCTCTGTCATCTTGAATACTGGCAGGAACATGGCTATTACTATGCCGCCTATCACTACACCTAGAACGGCTATTATAAGCGGCTCTATGAGGCTGGTCAATCCACTCACAGCAGCATCCACCTGGTCATCGTAAAAATCCGCGATCTTCCCGAGCATCTTTTCGAGTTCGCCTGTCTGCTCGCCTACATTTATCATCCTCACCACCATAGGAGGAAAAACGCCGCTTTTCGCGAGCGGATCAGCTATATTCTGTCCCTCTTTTATACTCTTGCGAACATCTTCAAGCGCTTTTTCTATTACCGCATTCCCTGAGGTCTTCGCTACTATCTCGAGTGAAACCAGTATCGGCACCCCGCTCTTCACAAGTGTCGCGAGCGTTCTTGTAAACTTCGCAACTGCCACCTTTCTCAAGAGTGTACCCAGGATCGGTAGTTTCAAAGTAATACTGTCAAACACCATTTTGCCCTGTGAAGTCTTAAAATATCTCGCCAGCGCAAAACCAACCACGCCAAGAACAGCGACGACATACAAGAACATACTGCGCAATGTATCGCTGACAAGGATCAAGATCCTTGTCGGGAGAGGCAGCGTGCCTCCCAGCGTCGCAAATATGCCCTTGAATGTGGGAATGACCTTTAGGAGCATGACAAGCGTTATAAGCATTGCCATAGTGACCACCACTGCGGGATAGATCAGGCTGGACTGCACCTTTCTCTGTAAGGCGCTTGCCTTTTCTAAATAACTGGCGAGCCGATCCAGAATATCATCCAACGCGCCGCTTGATTCACCGGCCTTGACCATATTTATATAAAGGGGTGAAAAAACAGCTGAGTGTTTCAAAAGCGAGTCTGAAAAACTAGCCCCTGCCTCTATGTCATCCCTGATAGTCGCCACGATGTTTTTAAAGTGCGGCTTTTCTATCTGGTCATATAAAATATCCATGGCCTGTACAAGCGGTATTCCGCTATCTACCATTGTGGCCAGCTGCCGGGAAAATATGACGATCTCCTCGAGCTTTACGCCTCTGGAGCTAAAAGGAGCTGTTCTCTTTTTGGTCTCATTTATAGAGACTATGGTAAGGCCTTTTCTGCGGAGCGCGTCCATTAACACAGCCTTGTCAGAATATTCTAAGGTACCGCTTACTGTCTTGCCTGTATTTTCTTTTGCAACATATCTAAACGTCGGCATGTTTAATCCTCCGATGTAACTCTCGAAACCTCTTCCATGGTAGTGACCCCGTCTTTATATTTCTCCATCGCATCATCTCTAAGCGTCTTCATTCCTTTAGAAATAGCGTATTCCCTTATATCATCTGTCGAGGCCTTTCCTATGATCATTTCCCGCATCTTATCATCTACGCTCAAGACTTCCAGTATAGCACACCTTCCGTAATAGCCAGTGCCTGAACACTTTTTGCAAGTTTCTTTTTTTCCTTTACAGTCTGGGCAAATTACCCTGCATAATCTCTGCGCTGCCACCAATATCACTGACGAGGCGATCAAAAAAGGCTCGACACCCATATCCATAAGTCGGTTAACAGCTGTTGGCGCGTCATTGGTGTGGAGTGTACTCAAGACAAGCTGGCCTGTCAACGACGCCTTTATTGCTATATCAGCAGTTTCAGAATCGCGTATCTCTCCGATCATTATCACATCAGGGCTCTGTCTTAAAAGAGACCGTAGCCCACTCGCAAAATTAAGGCCTATATCTGAATTCGCCTGCATCTGAGTTATACCCTCGACCTGATATTCCACAGGGTCTTCTATTGTTATAATATTTTTGTCCGGCGTATTTAACTGACTTATTACGGAATAGAGTGTGGTGGATTTACCGCTGCCTGTCGGACCAGTTACCAGTATCATGCCAAAGGGTTTAGCGACTGCCTTTTCGAATCTCGTCAGGGCATATTTTGAAAAACCTAATTTATTAAGTCCTATAGAAAGACTGGATTTATCAAGCGCCCTCAATACTATCTTGCTTCCAAATGATGTAGGCAAGGCCGAGACCCTGAAATCTACTTCTTTGTTCCGTGTACGTATCTTAAACCTGCCGTCCTGAGGCGTGCGCGATTCTGTTATATCCATACCTGACATGATCTTAAGCCTTGCCAGGATCGCATTTTGATTTTTCTTGGGGATCTTAAGTACGTCATGAAGATTGCCGTCGATCCTGTATCTGACCCGCAGATCATCTTCTTCTGGCTCAACATGAATATCTGACGCCCTTTTCTTTAATGCCTCCACAAGGATCAGATCCACCATCTTTACGATCGGAGGCGCCTCTCCCTCAAGGGCCGCATCAGTTATATCAAACTCTTCTTTTATAGCGCCTATTACTTCGACATCACCATCTTCGGCGTCTTTAATAATATCCGATAGCGTCCTTCCCTCTGAGGCGTAAAACTTATCTATTGCCTGGAATATCTCTGTCTCTGTGCTCAAGACTGGTTCTACATTGCACTTTGTGATCATCTTTAAATCGTCTATTGCAAATATATTCAGCGGATCGACCATGGCCACAACAAGTGTTGTGGAAAATTTACATATGGCAATTGCCCTGTATTGCCTTGCCACCTTTTCAGGTATAAGGGGAACAGACTCCTTTTCTACTTTATATTTCGAGAGATTTATGGCGGGGATACTAAAAGTGCTGCTCATGACAACCAGCAAGTCCTTTTCGCTTACCAATCCTTCCTTAAGAAGTATCTCAGGCAAACTCCCGCCTTCCCTTGCCTGCTTTTCCCTAACGCGCTTAAGGTCTTTCTCTGAGATAAGCTTGTTTTTAATCAGGACCTGACTTAATTTATAGTGTGTGGTTGCCATATTTCGTTTTATTCATCCGCTACAGTAACTCTTAATATCTCTTCTAAGCTGGTAACGCCTTCGAGCACTTTTATAAGGCCGTCTTCTCTGAGTGTCCGCATGCCTTCTTTTCTTGCCTGGTTTTTCATCTCACTTTCCCGTACATTTTTCAAAATCATATTTTTTATCGACGGGCTCATGGTCAGGATTTCGCATATGCCCAACCTTCCGCTATATCCTGTGTTAAAACAGTGCTCGCATCCCTTTGGCCTGTAAAGAGTCGAGTTCTTTGACTTATCCTTACCAATGCGCAGGTCAGCAATAATCGCATCACTTGGCTTATAAGATTCTTTGCACTTTGGACATAACTTACGGATCAATCTTTGGGCAACTATAGATATTAAAGAGGCGCTTATAAGAAAAGGCTCTACGCCCATATTTATAAGCCTCACTACTGAACCACACGCGGTTGTCGTGTGTAATGTTGAAAAAACAAGATGTCCCGTAAGCGCAGACTTTATAGCGATGTCCACTGTATCAAAATCCCTTATCTCTCCTATCATTATCACATCAGGATCCTGCCTCAAGATAGAGCGCAATGAACTTGCGAACGTAAGGCCTACTTCAGTCCTTACCGTGACCTGATTCACACCCTGGATCTGGTACTCAACAGGATCTTCAACTGTTATAAGATTTTTCTCAGAAGAGTGGACATGTTTCAATAATGAATAAAGCGTGGTGGTCTTTCCACTGCCTGTAGGCCCGCACACCAGTATCATTCCATGAGGATGGGACGCTGATTTTTTAAACACTGCTACATTATTTTTTTCAAAGCCGAGTTTTTCAATATCCAGCATAGCGCTAGACTTATCCAGCACCCTGAGCGCCACCTTTTCGCCTTTAGAGGAAGGTAAGATAGAGACCCTGAAATCCACTTCATTATCCTTTACCCTTAATTTGAAACGGCCGTCCTGAGGAAGCCTGCGCTCAGCAATATTCAGTCGAGACATGACCTTTATCCTTGAGACAATAGACTCATGCCTGCTCTTTGGCAAAGACTCTATTGTCTTAAGCACTCCGTCTACCCTGTATCGTATGCGCAGAGATTTTTCCATTGGCTCTATCAGGATGTCGCTCGATCGCGCCTTTATACCATTTTCAAGGATCGTGTTTGTCAATCTCACAACAGGCGCCTCTTCTACTAATTTATAGAGGCGTGCGGAATCAACTTCCTCTTCAGCCTCTGCCCTGATGATCTCAAGGTCTGCAATTTTCATGTCCTCCATCAGGTCTTCTATTGCTGCATGAGAATATCCGCCATAATGCTCTGCTATTACATCCTGTACTTCTTTCTGTGACGCGATAATAGTGCCTGTCTCGAATCCTGTAAGCGAACGGATATCATCTATCGCAAATACGTTCAGGGGGTCAGCCGTTGCTATCGTAAGGATATTTCCTACTTTAGAGACAGGGACGATCTGATATTTTTTCGCTATATCAGCTGGCACTAGCTTCAATATCTCAGGATCGATTTTAAAACGGGAGAGTGCTATGGGTGGAATGCCTAAGCCCTGACTTAAGGCTGCCATTAGATCTCTTTCGCTCGCAAATCCAAGATTAACAAGAACATCCTTTAGCAAGCCGCCCTTCTGCTTCTGGACCTTCAAGGCCTTTTTTAGCTGGGCGTCAGTGATGACCTTGTTTTTTATCAATATCTCAGTAATGCGTTCTTTGAGAGAATACATAGCTATTTATAATGATTATTTATTGCGTTCTTGATATCCGTCGCTGTGCTTACAAAAATTTGGACGCACAGACCTGAAACAAGCTCTATGTCTTCTATTGCGAGACTGTTCAAAGGGTTTGACATCGCTATTGTAAGATTATTGCCGATCTTATCCACGGGAATGAGACAAAACTGCGTAGCCACATTCTTTGGCACGATCTTAACGATCTCAGAATCTATATCATAATTATCGAGCGGCAGGTAAGGGAATCCGTATTGCGCGGTCAAGGCCTGCGCAATAGCTTCTTCAGTCGCATATTTCAGACCCACAAGGACTTGGCCAATGAGCCCGCCCTTTGTTTTTTGCACCTCAAGCGCATGCTGAAGCTGCTTTTTATTGATAATTCCTCTTTCAATAAGAAGCTCTCCTAATTTTTTCTTAATGATCTTTTTCGCCATTTATGTCTTCTCTTTAAACATCCTCTCTAAATCCTGCACCTCAGTGGTCCTGCCCAGCGCGTCTTCCTTTGTAATCTGTCCTTGTACAAAAAGATCAAAGAGTGACTGGTTCATTGTCTGCATACCTTCTCTCTGAGCAGTCTGCATAGTAGAATAAACCTGATGCGCTTTTGATTCCCTGATCTGACTCCGCACCGCAGCGCTGTTCACAAGAACCTCTACTGCCAGCACCCTGTCCTTTCCGGATCGGCTTGGTATCAGCTGCTGCGACAAAACACCCATCATCACAAACGAGAGCTGTGCCCTGACCTGGGGCTGCTGCCTCGCAGGAAAAACATCGATGATACGATTTATTGTCTGTACGCTATCTGATGTGTGCAGTGTCGCTAAAACCAGATGGCCTGTCTCTGCAATAGTCAATGCTGCCTCTACTGTCTCGAGATCTCTCATTTCCCCTATCAAGATGACATCAGGATCTTCTCTCAGAACATGCTTGAGCGCTTTTGCAAAAGTAAGCGTATCGCTGCCGACCTCTCTTTGGTCTATTATTGACTTCTTATTAGTATGTACATACTCTATGGGGTCTTCAACCGTAATTATATGACAATCCTTGCGGCTATTGATCCAGTCTACCATCGAGGCCAGCGTCGTTGATTTTCCACTGCCAGTAGCGCCTGTAACAAGCACAAGCCCTTTGGGCTTTTCGCAGAAGCCCTCCATTACATTTATTGGCAGGCCGCATTCTTCAAAACTCCGTATCTTAAAAGGCAATGCCCTGATAGCAGCGCCAACGTATCCCCTCTGCCAAAACACATTGACCCTGAATCTGCCAAATTCTTCTTTAGTAAACGCGAAATCCAACTCTCTGTCTCTTTCAAAGTGCGCCTTCTGCTCATTGGTAAGAATAGAATATATTAAATCCTTTGACGAATTCTCAGTCAATTCCTTCTCGCTAAGCGCCACAAGGCCCCCATGCACTCTTAGATGCGGGACAGACCCGACTCCCAAATGTAGATCCGATGCATTCTGTTTTACCATCTCCTTCAGTAATTGATTTAGATCTATTGCCATGCAATTCTCCTTTCGATATTCACACCACAACCCTGTTTTTACCTAATGATTTCGCGCTCTTAATAAGCTCCTCTGCCTTTTTCATAAGCTCATCTGCGCTTGAACCATCTATGGGATTCTCGCTCACGGCTATACTTACAGTCAGTTTCCCGCTGATCTCCATAAGTTTTGCAAGTCCAGATTCTACTTTTTTCTTTATCTCCTCTGCAACGTTTGCAACTTGTTTTTTATTTTTCTCAGGAACAATTATTGCAAACCTGTCTGTGGACAGGCGGCCGACTTTATCTACCGCTGTCACGCTGCTATTGAGCATCTCACCTAAACATTTTAGCAGAGTCTCTGCTTTTGATTCGCCAAAGCGCTCGTTAAAATCTTTAAAATTATCAATATCTACGAGCAGATAACCGCATGGCCTCTGGTAAAGACACGCCCTTTTTATTTCTTCGTCAAGCCTTGCATGTATAAAACCTTCGTTGTAAAGTCCTGTTAATTCATCCTTTACTGCGAGCTCCTTTGCTTTCTTTACCAGGATATCGTTCTCAACGGCTATTGTAACCTGTTTAACAAATATCCTCAGAAGCTCCTTTTCGTCTTCTTTGAACAGAAAATCCTCTTTTGCATTGCCTAACACGAGCATGCCGTAAGGCCTTCTGGAAATAACTATTGGAAGGATAGCAATGTTTTTCAAACCAAGCGAGGCGATAATCTTATTCGCTGCTATACTCCTAGGCTTCGAAGCCTTATCTATAATAAGCATATCTGTAACAAGATCACCTCTCTTAAGCACTAATTCACTCACTCTCTTTTTTTCAATATTTGACTGTGAAAATACCCCGGGTTCTCCTGAAACGCTGTCCGGCAGCATAATAAACGAGCAAGAACCGTTCCCGAGCTCTGATATCTTTTGCGATATAAAATCAAGGATCCTTAGAAGATCCGTTGAAGAAGATATGAGATTGCCTACCTGCAAAAGCCCTGAAAGCGCAAGTACCTTCTTATTTATCTCCATATTGATCAACTTTGTCTTTTCACCATAGTTCTTCAGCTCTTCTATGTTATCCTTGATCTTCTGCGTCATAATATTTAAAGACATTGATAGCTCACCGATCTCGTCCTCGCGATCCACCTTGATCACTCTCTCCATGTCTCCTTCTGCGATTCCCCTTGCGTCAACCGCCATCTGGACCACAGGATCTATCATCTGCTTTGTCGTATACAGCCCAAGAAGGGATATAATAATAGATATAACCAATATTAGACTTATATTGCCCAGTGAGAGACCAAGAAATAAAGCAATGTTAGGAAAGATGTAAGTCGTAACAAGCCATACGCATATCAAAAGCGGTATAAGCGACATCAGAGAAAAGGCGATCATCGTCTTGTACTTCAAACCTTTAGGAACCAGGGACATCTTTTTCAAGAAATTAATCATATTAACCTCCGTTTATCTTCATTTACTTTAGTATACATTACAACTCATCTAACTTCAAGCAACAATAAAGCTCCAGGGAAACTTAGTATCTCTGTTTTTAGTCAGGTACGGATCTGGATTAATTCCAGATTCTTCAAAGCATTGCAGCCAGAGATCGTAGTTAAAATGCTCTGTCCATGCCTGAAGTCTGGCACCCTTTTGCCAGGCCATTTGTATAACCTGGCCTACTTTCCTGTCTCCCCTGGATAAAATCGCTTCGATCCTGCTCATGCGAAGATCATGAAAATCCATTCTTATTTTTGTCTTTGAACGTAAATATTCTCTTTTATTTTTCAACACTTCTATATCTTCCATGCCTTCTCTTTCAAATTCCGAATGCGGCTTTGGTATAAATGGAGAGATGCTCAGGTTGACTCTTTTTATGCTCGAGGCAAGCTCTATGATCGCGTCTAAATCCTCTTCTCTTTCACCTGGCAGCCCTATCATAAAATAAAGTTTGACCTTTTTCCATCCTGATTTAAGCGCGATCTCAGATCTCTGTATTATATCTTTATTTTCAATATCCTTGTTCAAAAGTTTCCTTAATCGATCACTGCCGGATTCTGGCGCGAATGTCAATCCAGCCCTTTTCACAACACCACCTGCCTTGCCAGCATCAAAACTTTTGACCCTAAGAGAGGGTAAGGATATCTTTATGCCCAGCGGTTTAAACTTCTCCCCTAACTTTCCAACAAGTTCCTCGAGATATGGATAATTTCCGCTGGAAAGAGATAAAAGTGAGATCTCTTCATACCCTGTGCTTTTTATTGACTCTTCTGCTATTTCCAAAATCCTTTTTACTGAGCGTATGCGAAGAGGTTGAAATATTTTACACGCCTGACAAAACCTGCAGCGGTGTGGACATCCACGCATGATCTCAATACTGATCCTATCATGCACGATCTGAAGATACGGGACGATCGGATCTGTAGGAAAATACGCGCTGTCGAGATCCCCTATGATGCGCTTCGTGATATTTGATGCCCGATATGTTGGAACGTACACACCTTTAATCTTCGCAAGCTCTCTCAACACCTTGTCCCTTGTCCCGCCTGTCCCGAGCGAAGTCGAGGGATGTCCCTTGTCCCTAATAATGCCCGTAATCTCAAGTACCGCCTCTTCAGCCTCGCCGATCACAAACGCATCGACAAAGTCTGCCATTGGCTCAGGATTAAACGCGCATGGCCCGCCAGCTATGACCAATGGATGCTCGTCTCCTCTATCAGCGCTACGAAGCGGGATCTCGCCGAGCTCTAAAATATTCAAGACATCCACAAAACTCATCTCGTACTGGAGAGAAAAGCCAAGTATGTCAAAATCCTTCAGCGGCCTTCTGCTTTCCAGCGACGTAAGCACAGTCCCTTCCGTTCTCATCTTTCGCTCCATGTCAACCCACGGCGAAAACACCCGCTCACAAAGAATATCCTTTTTGCTATTCAAGAGACCGTATATTATCTTCATCCCCAAATGACTCATACCTATTTCGTATATATCAGGAAAACAAAGCGCCACCTTTAACCTGTCACTCGTCCATTCCTTATGGACAGCATTCCACTCCTTATTTATATATCTGCCTGGTTTTAAAATAGTTTTCTCCATATGAAGTAAAAGCCGAGGCTGGACCTCGGCTTTTCCGAGGTCCAGCCTCTACCTGTGTATTGCTATGCTCTGCAAGAGGCCCAGCGCCATCATTGTGACCAAAAGTGATGAGCCGCCGTAACTCACAAGAGGCAAAGGTAGTCCCACAACTGGCATAAATCCCATGGTCATACTCAGATTTACAATTACCTGCACGCCTATCATCGTCAATAGTCCTGCAGCCAGAAGCCTGCCGCAGGGATCAGTAGTCTTTTCAACTATAGCCATTGCCCGTCTTATTAAAATATAATAAAGGGCGATTAAAACAATGCCCCCGAAAAATCCCCATTCTTCTCCTGCTACAGAAAATATAAAATCTGTATGCCTTTCTGCCAGAAAATTTAACTGGTTTTGCGTGCCAGCCAGCCAACCCTTTCCAAAAATCCCCCCTGAACCTATGGCTATCTTCGACTGGATAATCGTATAGCCAGCGCCTAACGGATCCACGCCAGGATCAATGAACACCAGGAGTCTTTCCTTCTGATAGTCCTTTAATAAAAACCACGCTAACGGAGATAGTAAAACGCCAGCGCCTATCATAGAAAATAAATATTTAATTGGCGCGCCCCAGACGTACAACAACATAAATAATATCGGGACAAAGATAAGCGCAGTCCCTAGATCAGGCTCTTTAAGTATGAGAATAAACGGGGCTATTGTCATGAGTAAAGGTACGAAAATATTCTTAAGCCTCGCGTAGGCTTTATGAGTCGTGAGATACTGCACGAGCGCCAGCGTTATAAAAAGCTTTCCAAATTCAGAAGGCTGGATATTAAAAGCGCCTATTGCAAGCCACCTTTGCGCGCCAAGCCTGCGACTGCCAAATAAAAGCACAGCAAAAAGAAGCGCTATCGTCAGAAAATAAAATATATTTCCTATTCCCACGATCTTTCTGTAGTTTACGTTTATCATCCACATAAATATCAAAGACCCCAGCAAAAACCAAACTACCTGCCTCAACACAAAACCCCCATTATAAGGATATGTAGCGCTAAATAAAAACAAAAGCCCTAGCGCAAAAATCCCCAGAGCGCTCCCCATCAACACCCAATCAAAACCCTTATACTTTTTCAAGTCTAATTTAAGCATATTCGTTTAGCCCGTTTGCCCGTTTGCCCGTTTGCCCGTTTAGCCCGTTACCCGTTGACCGACGAAACGGGCAAACGGGCTAAACGGGCAACGGGCTAACGGGTATACCAGTATTCTATCGCCTTTCTCGCGATAAGCGCGGCAACATCACCGCCTGATCCGCCGTGTTCCAAAAAAACTACAAAACTAATCTCGGGTTTTTCATAAGGCGCGAATCCAGCAAACCACGCATGCGTCCTCAGGTCTCCCCCGGCCTGAGAAGTGCCGGTCTTGCCAGCAATAGAAACGTCACTGCTCCATGCCCGAAACCCTGTGCCGTCCTTATCATCGACAACGCCCCTCATCGCGCTTCTGATCAATTGTAGATTTTTTTCCTGCAGCTTTAACTTTATCTTCCTGGGCTTTCTCTCCAATATATGCGGTTCAATAAGATAGCCTCCGTTTGCCACAGCTGCTACCATGCGAACTATCTGTAAAGGCGTAACAAGCACATAACCCTGACCTATTGAAAGATTCGCAGTGTCACCCGCATACCAGCTTTCTCTTCTCTCTGTCTTCTTCCATGCCCGCGATGGCAAAAAACCCTGCATCTCACCCAAAAGCTCTATACGCATCTTTTTCCCAAAGCCTAAACTCTTAGCATATTCCAAAATCTTTTCAGCACCTATTGAAAGTCCCACGTTATAAAAATAAATATTGCACGACTGCGCAATCGCATCTCTAATATGCATCGCTCCATGACCGTCCCTATTCCAGCAGTGAAAATTGCCTGCACCGACCTTTAATCTTCCCCGGCAAAGAAAATCCGTCTCTGGCGTTATTTTATCAGACTCCAGGCCCGCAAGCGCAACAACTATTTTAAAAATTGAACCGGGTGGATATTGGCCCATGATAGCCCTATTTAAAAGAGGCGCATCGCTGTCGTTAAGGACGCTAAGGATCGAACCTCCGGGATCATAAGAAGGTGTGCTGACCATAGCCAGGATCTCCCCGCTCGAAACATCCATAAAGACTGCTGCGCCTTTTTTTTCTTTCATCGCTCTCCATAAAAAATTCTGCAGTTTCGCGTCTATTGTAAGAGAGATATCATTGCCCTTCCTTGGCCTTTTAAAATTCAAGATCTTCACCTGTCGGCCGCGATTATCAACCTGCACCTGCATGCCTCCATCCCTGCCACGCAGATGACCATCAATAACCTTTTCAATGCCATCCTTGCCTATCAGGTCCCTGGCATTATAACCATAACTCCTGAGTAACTCCAACTCGCTCTTATTTATCTCTCCCACATAACCAACGATATGCGCAGAAGCCTTTTTGTATACATGCCTCCTTAAAGGAAATTCTCTGACCAGGACGCCTGGCATATCCAGCTTTGACTCCTCTATGAGAACTGCCTCTCTCTTGGATACATTTTTTAACAACTCGCATGGCGCGAACGGCGCCTGATAGTTGCGTTTGTAATTTCTTTTCAATAAACTCTCTGGGATATTCAGAAGACTGGAAAGCTTTGCTATCTCGACATCGACATCACCGGCCTCTTGCGGTATTATAAAGACACCGAAGGCGAGCGTGTTATCGACGATCGCATTATCGTTTCTATCATATATGATCCCTCTGGGCGCGGCTATATTTAAGAGACGAATGCTGTTTTTGTAACTAAGATCTCTATAAAGCGGGCCTTTGATCACCTGGAGATAATAAAGGTAGGCGGCCAACAATATAAAAAGAATCGCAAATAAAAAATTTAAAGCCCTTATCCTCATATTGTCCTATGGCTACCATCGGCGATCTTAAACACCAGCGGCGAGATTGCAGTCGAAAAAAGAATTGTGATAAAAAAAGACGGGCGGATAACTCCACTCAGAACAAAATACAAAAGATAAAACAGGCCCAGCCCGCAAAATGAAAATATAAATTGCATAAAAATATTTTCCTTGTAAGACATGTGCTCCCTGGCAAGGCCTGATGCCAGGCCTATCATACCGTAAAGCGCGATATTCAATCCAAATGCGCAGCCAGAGAGTACTTCCATAAAGATCCCGATCCCGCAGCCAACGAGCGCTCCCAAAACCGGCCCTTTTCGCAGCCCTGCAAAAATCGCCAGCACTACTAAAAGATTTACATCATCCAGCACTGTCATTTGCAGTAAACCGGCAATAAAGATCCAGACAAAAAGCATAACCTCTCCTGCTAACGAATTACGAGTACCTCTTGTAACTGTCTCATGTCTACTTCTGGCTCTACAAGCGCGTTTAGATAAAGTCCGCTCGCGTCCTTATCCACAGAGACCACCTCGCCTATCAATATCTCCTTTTTAAATATACCACTGAATCCGGAAGTAATGATCTTGTCGCCTTCCTTGACCTCGCAATCTAAATCCAGATATTTCATAATAAGACCTGAACGCATATTTCCTGTAATCGCGCCCTCATCCCTTGTGCGCTGGACAATAGCGCTGACCACTGAATCACGATCAGTGATCAAAAGTACCCTGGCAATGCTCCAGCCCACCTCGCGCACTCTGCCCACAAGGCCATTCCCACTTATCACCACCATGCCTTTGCGCACATTGCGACTCTTACCTTTATCGATAATAATCGTGTCCTTTAGACCCGAAGGATCCTTGGCTATCATCATGGCTGGCACAAATTTATGTCTTTTAGCTTCTGTAAAATCAAGGAGCTCTCTAAGTCTCTTATTTTCCAAGCGAGTCTCCTGCAATTTTAAGATCTCTTTTTTCAGATTGATCAGATCCTCGCGCAAGATCTTATTCTCGCTCCGCATCTCATTAAAATTAGAGATATCGCGCAGCGCATAATACGAACCAGATACCACCTTAAGCGGCATGCGGAATATATTCAGGATTTTTATTTGGGTCTCTGCTGAAAAAATTTGGGAAAGAAATAAAAGGCTGGCTACACTAAGAAATACTATTACAAAAGGAAGGTTTTTCTCTTTTTTGCCCACGCACTAATGTTAATCCTTATATTAAAAATCCAGCCTAGAACGAACAGTGACTTTCTTTAGGTATTTTATTTCGCTTAAGACCTTGCCAGTGCCTATTGCCACTGCGGTCATGGGGTCTTCAGCTATATGGACAGGCAATCCTGTCTCTTCGCTTATCAGCTTATCCATTCCTCTTAAAAGAGCACCGCCTCCTGCTAGAATAATTCCCCTCTCGATCAGATCAGCTGAAAGTTCCGGTGGAGTCCTTTCAAGCGTCATCCTGGTGGCCTCGAGTATTGCTGAGATCGGGCCTGCGACTGCTTCTCTTATTTCTTCAGAAGAAATCGTGATCGTCTTGGGAAGGCCTGCCACTAAATCGCGACCGCGCACCTCCATTGTCAACTCTTCTTCAAGCGGATACGCAGAGCCTATCTTTATCTTTATCTCCTCTGCTGTGCGTTCACCGATCATAAGATTATACGTCTTTTTCAGATGTTCAATAATCGCCTCGTCCAGCTCGTCACCACCTATACGAATAGAGCGCGAAAATACAATACCTGCGAGCGATATAACAGCTATCTCAGTCGTGCCGCCGCCAATATCAATGATCATGTTGCCGCTCGGATCCTGAATCGGAAGCCCCACGCCAATAGCTGCTGAAATCGGTTCCTCCACCAGGTAGACCTCGCGCGCGCCAGCATGCTCTGCGGAATCCTTCACAGCTCTCTTCTCCACCTCTGTAATGCCAGACGGGATCGCGATCACCATACGCGGCCTCACAAATACCCTGCGATTGTGGACCTTTTTTATAAAATATCGGAGCATATCTTCTGTTATTTCAAAATCAGCAATAACACCATCCTTCATCGGCCTTATCGCAACGATATTGCCTGGCGTGCGTCCCAGCATTCGCTTTGCCTCTTCTCCTACTGCCAGTATATTGCGCACTCCCTTCTGAATCGCGACCACTGATGGTTCGCACAAAACTATTCCGCGGCCCTTTACATAGACAAGGGTCGTAGCAGTGCCAAGATCGATCCCCATATCATTCGAGAAAAGACCTAACAAATAATCAATGCCTTTTTTTAAAAGTCTAAAAAACTGCGTCATTTTTCACCTCTTCGAATTTCAATAATCTTAATTTTACCAAAGGGACGCGTCTTTGTCAAATATTCTTTAATATTTTAAAAAAACCTGGGAAGGATTTATTGATACAACTGAGGCCAGTTACTTTGACCTTGTCTTTAATAGCGAGGTCTGCGATAAGCATACTCATGGCTGTGCGATGGTCGCCAAAGCTAGAAACAGTCGCCCCATGCAAGTTTTTCCCACCGTTTATCACTATATGCCCACTCCTTGTCCCTTGCCTGCCCCGTACGAAATCTTTGATTTTCGTATGGGGTCCCTTGCCTGCCCCGTACGAAATCTTTGATTTTCGTATGGGGTCACTTGTCACTTTTATGTCTGCGCCCAATTTCCTCAAATTAGTCACCATAGACTTAACGCGGTCTGTCTCTTTTACGCGCAACTCTCCTATACCTTTAATATAGGTCGTACCTTTGGCAAAACACGCTGCAAGCATTATTATAGGTATTTCATCTATTGCCTGCACGACTTCTTTCGGCGAAATTATAATCCCCCGAAGTCTACTGGACTTTACAACAATATCCCCACACCCCTTGTCCCTTGCCTGCCCCGTACGAAATCTTTGATTTTCGTATGGGGTCCCTTGTCTGCCCCGTACGAAATCTTTGATTTTCGTATGGGGTCCCTTGTCCCTGACATCCGCTCCCATCCTCTTTAATATATCAATGATCCCGGTCCGCGTTGGATTAAGTCCGACATTTTTAATAATAATCTTTACGTTTGGCAAAATACAACCAGCAACAATAAAAAACGCAGCGCTAGAAATGTCACCAGGAATCTTGATTGTACCAGGCGATTTCAGCATAGCAGGACCTTTCAAACTAACTTTACACCCATGCCCCGTACCCGAGCGAAGCGAGTGGTTCGGGGCTTCACCCTTAACCCTACATCCAAATCGCCGCAGCATCTTCTCAGTATGATCTCTCGACTTCACCGGTTCAGATACACTCGTAACACCATTGGCGTATAACCCTGCCAACAACACACAAGACTTCACCTGCGCGCTTGCAATCTTTGATTTATATTTAATCGCTTTTAACTTGCCCCCTTGGATCTTTAAAGGAGGGCAAACCCACTCGGCCCTTGTCCCTTGTCCTTTGCCTGCCCCGTACGAAATCTTTGATTTTCGTATGGGGTCCCTTGTCCCTTCTACGCTAGCCCCCATCGCCTTAAGCGGCTTTACTACCCTAGCCATTGGCCTCTTCGAAAGCGAACGATCCCCCTTAAGAACAACTTTAAAATCCTGACCAGCTAAAATCCCAGGTAAAATCCGCATCGTAGTTCCAGAATTACCAAGATATATAGGGCCTTTGGGCTTT
The DNA here is from genome assembly GCA_030765235.1 of Candidatus Gorgyraea atricola. NCBI lineage: Bacteria > Pseudomonadati > Candidatus Omnitrophota > Candidatus Gorgyraea > Candidatus Gorgyraea atricola. The sequence continues at coordinate 76,359 of JAVCCW010000030.1, forward strand.
TTTAACCCCCGCATCCCCACACCTGACACCTGACAGCTGAAAGCTAACAGCTTAATAGACACTCCCATGGCCCGAAACGCAGCTATAGTGCGCAAGATATCATCAGCCATCAATAGATTTTTTATGCGTGTAGTACCCTTTGAAATGGATGCGAGCATTATTGCTCGATGAGATATAGACTTATCAGGAGGGACGATTATCTTACAGACTTTCAATAATAAAATTACCTTTCTTCATGCGATTTATATTTCCGCCTGGCAAAACAGTCGCGGATGACATAGTATCATAAACCTTATTTATCTCAGCCACGCCCAGAAGCTCTGTTCCATCCCTTACTTCGAATTTCATGCCATTCTCAATGCCATTATCCTGGCCCAGATCAGTAACAACAAAGCTGTACTCTTTATTAACAACAAGTACTGTTCCTCTTAAAAGCTTCTTGGTTTGCTCTACTGCAGCTGATGGGGCACTTGCAGAAGAAGAACTCACCACTATCTTATCTAAATCCACTGAACTCTCTTTTAAATCAGAGATCTTATCCTGGAGCTTTTTCTTTTCAGACTTGAGCCTGGTGAGACTCGCCTTTGCCTTCTCGTAATCAAACTCCAAACCCTCCAGCTTCTTTGAAATGCTCAGCTTCTCTTTTCTCTCTTTTTCCAGCTCATCTTTTAATTCGTCGACTTCCTTTTTCTTTGCGGTCAGATCCTTTGTCGCTGCCTTAGCCTTGTCTTTTTCGTTCTCGATCTTCTCTGAAAAACCATCTATCTTTTCCTGCAGCTCTGTCATCTTTGTCTCTGCTTCTTCCTTGGCCTTCTTATTAGAATCGATCTCTTTCTCGAGTCGCCTCTTGTCTTTGAGCGTGGCAGCCAGCTTATCCTCCAGAAGCACCCTCTTCGTGTATTCCCTTTCCTTGCCTATAAATGCAAATACAGCAAGGCTTGCTGAAGCAATACTTGCGACCACTAACAAGACGAGAACGATCTTAAATGTTTTTGACATAAAATCCCCTTTTTGTGAAAAGTATATCCTTAAATAACTGAATTGTCAAGGATTATGAATGATTAGAGTTGTAGGCCGGGTTTAAACCCGGCCTACTAAGAAGAGCCCTACTGCTTACGCTCGTACTCCGACAGGACAATGTCGCTCAGTAATCCCCTGAACTCCTTTGTAGTCGGAAAAGCAATATCATGCCATTTACCATCTTTGTCTTGCCTTCGCGGCATGCCTACGAACAAACCATTCTTGCCTTCCACCACCTTGAGGCCCTTTACAATAAATACATTTGCGAACAAGAGATCCGCAAAGGCCTTAAGGTTTGTTTCTCCGCTGAGCCTGTGCAGGTTCAGCACCTGGATACCATTATCCGGCTTTACCATACCTATCACCTCCTGTTATATTAGACACGGGAGGAGGGTACTTTTCTTTCAACTTTTTTTTGAGCCTGCTGCATTCCTTTAAATATCATGATAGTGCGCCTTGCAGCCTCGCCTTCCATCGCCCACTTAAATCCCAGGATCAGCGACGCTGTCAGAAACTGCAAAAAGTACCTTTTGAACACAAATGAAAGCGCGAGCATAATAATTGTGCCAAAAAGCCACTTCAGTTCAGAGCGTGATCTTCTTTCTCGAACCCCAAGCATCTTTCTGATCTTCCCTTTTAGTAGCTCCGGGCATTCCCATGAGCCAGATCCAGCCTCATGGGCAAGCACTAAAAGATCAAGGCACTTCCCACAGCTAGCTATATGCGCTTCTATCTTCTCTCGCTCAGCACCTGAGAGAGCACTATCCAAATACGATGAAAGCTCCCTTTCATTAGGACACCTCATTGTCATCACCTTCCTCTATTATATATGACACATCAAACCTCTTATTTTCTTTCAAATTTTTTTCAAGCGCCTCTTTAAAATAGGCTTTTTTCTGGCAATAATAGTGGAGACCGTATTTATAGGCATCTTCATAAACCCTGCTATCTCCTTGTGCGTCCTCCCGTGTATTATGCTGGATTTCATCACGATCTTCTCTTTAGCGCCAAAATCCTCCATTGCCCCATCTAACTCATCTGCCAGAAGCATACTGCTGTCCGGCTCTACCTTTATATTATCCATCCTATAAAATTCATCTTCAGGAAGAAGTCTTTCCTTCTTCTGTCTCACATAATTAAGCGCCCTATTCTGAGTAACTATGCTGAGCCATGCGTTTATCTTCTTTCTATCCGCTACATCCCTAAGCCTGTCCTTCTCCCACAGCTCAAGAAAAATCCCCTGAACGATATCTTCTATGTCATGCTGGCCAAATGCAATACCGCTTCTCCTCAGCTTCTCCCTTGCCGAATAATACAAAAGGCCTGAGAAGCGTTCTATGAACTCTCCCCAGGCCTTTTCCTCGCGCCTGATACAACGCTCAATCAACTTCTGGGTATCTCCAAGCATACTCAGATACTATCACGCACTCACCTAAACCTCCATAGCCCCCCAGTCAGGTTAAAATGACCTACCTTGGTCGACCTCCCCCTCTGCTGGTCGAGGCGAAACCTCCGCAGTTTTCTTTTGCGGAGGTTTCGCCTCGACCACATCCACGTCGGGTCCTGATAAAACAAAATCTTCATATTCTGCACTATTTCTAAAATAACCACCGTGTAACTCATTATCTATTAAAAATGGGTACTTTTTCATCCCAAGAAAATCCAAATAACTTGACCACCTGTAATTTCTTAGAAAAAGCTTTGCTCGTTCCAAGTCTCTGACGCCTTTCTCTCTGAATTGTGGTTCGATAAGTTTTAAGGGATTACGATGAATATACTTGGATATTTGCATAATGTAGCTTTCTGTTTCAATTGAATTAGCCTTAAAAACACCCTGAAATAACACTCCGTTTCTTTTATATTTCTTGTTAAAATACATTGCATAACCAGTCCCCAGTTTCTGCATAAATTTCTCAACCCCACCTGCGACCATCTGTTGTAATACCAAATGATAATGATTTGGCATTAACACAAAATATAAGATTTTAACCAATTTCTCCGATGCTGAAACTAAAGCGGAGGCGAAACCTCCGTTTTTGCGGAGGTTTCGCCTCCGTAGTATACTTGCAAGTTCTACTGGTTTAGTAGTATTGAATCCTGACATAGAATGAATAAAACGCAAATAGTCCCTGTCCTCACAAAAAACTTTCCTCTTATCTGTGCCGCGATTATAAATGTGATACACGCCTTCTTCAACAAATTTGACCTTTCTCATATCAGTCTTTTGACCGAGGTTTCGCCTCGACCATCCTCCCTTCATTATATTAGACACGGGAGGAGGGCGATTTTCTTTCAATTATTTTCAAAAAAAATAGCCAGTGTCACTTTTTAGCAACACTGGCTATATGCTTACATGCTCAAGTGGTCGGAGGTTTCGCCTCCGCTACTTGTTTACGGCTGGGTTGGGGGTACTATTGGACCTAGCTCTCGGATCTCCTTGTTCTCCCTATTTAAATCGTACATATTGTTCGGGTCCATTCTGAAACCGAACTTTTCTTGCATTTGGCGATCTATCTCTGTGAGATTGTTCTGTTCCATTGAAAAGTATGCCTGCAATACGCCCATTCTCCCAAATGTCGCCTGTTTTGAAATGTATAATTGCTCGAACTCTGTCATTTGCTCGTCGTTCTTAAAAGAACATACTACCTTTCCTTCGCTTGGCGCAACTGCTACTTCCTGTGCCTCAGCTTCCTTCTCCTTCTTCTTGCCCCATGCAGCAAAAGCCGCATCGTCAACTACAAGAACAAGTCCCGCGACAAACATAATCAACATCAATACTGCCACGATCTTTCTCACTACCACACCTCCTTTGGTTTATTAAAGTTAACGGCCGAAAAACCAGCCGCGTTTCTTTTTCTTCTTTTTCTTTTCCGGTTTCGATTCCGGAGCTGGCTCTGCCTTTTTCTCTGGCGCCTTCTTTATCTCTGGCTCTGGCGCAGCTGCTTTCTCTACTGCCGGCGCCGTAACCTTACTAGCTATATTCGCGAGTCTCTCCTGCGCCTGGCTCCTGTTCCAATTGTCCTGCGCCTGCGCAACAATGTTATCCAGCACATTCTTTGCCTCGTCGAACTTGTCCAGCACAACCAAAAGATCTGCTACACGCATAGAATGCCACAGATTATGCGGCTCTAAGACCTGCGCACGTCTATACTGCTCGATCGCCTCATCCCATCTGCGCCAGTCGCTCAAACGATCTGCAAATCTTGTGACTAGCCCGGCATTATCCGGCAATACCTTTAATGCCTTCCTATAAAAAGCAATTGTCTCGTCAATGGTTCCTTCCCGTTCATAATCATCAAGGATGGAATTTACTGCTCCGCCAACAACAGCAGGATCCTTATCTATAAAATTCCCTATCTCCTGCAGAAGCGCATCCTTGTCTTCCTGACTCACTGCAAAAACTCCAGCCGGCACTACCAGCAAAACAACCAAAATCACACATATCTGCCTAAACATACAACCCCCTATTCTTTAAACATAGTTTACTGCTCTTACGGGAAATGTCAATGATTTTTGTTAAGATTGCTTCGCTTCGCTCGCAATGACATCTAGTTAAGTAGGCCAGGTTTAAACCTGGCCTACTTAGATGAAGTGTTAATGATTTTGTTAGGGGGTTTTGGGGCCGTGTTCGATTAGGGTGCCGGCGTCGTCGAAGAACTTGCCGCCGCGCAGGAGACGTTCGGTCTGGACATGCCAATACTGGCCATAGTGTTGTGTGCCTTCATCTGCAGCTTCATCATTATCATTATAAGAAATGACATGCAGGTACAAGGTTTTACTGTTGGCAGATGTATATGTGCCATCAGGCATATTGATGTCGCCTGATGACCATGTAGCGCCTCCAGAAGCTGAAGTACTGGCGCTCGTATCCCAGACATATTTAAAATATCCTATATAATCACTGTCCAGATTGCTAGATGAAAATTGGAATGTGTCACTATCACCCTGGTACCATGTACTTGTAGAACGGCTGTTGGCCTCTGTTGCGTCTGCATCAGATGGTTTGGTCCAGATGGTGATGTCACTCGTAGCTGTATTGCCTACATAATCCCGTATCCAGCACCTGAAGCTATACTGTTTATTAGGAGTCAGGCTCGTCGCGCTATAATTGCCTGTAGCAGCATATTCATCACCGCCAGTATCTGTTATAAGCGTTGCGCCTGTATCAGTATAACTTGCAGCCTGGACATGCTTGATCCTATAACAATCAGACGGCAAGCTGCTCTGGCCATCACTGCCGCCTGAGGCATTTACAGTAATTTGCGTAGAAGTTTTACTAGATAAGCTTATAGTAGGCACTGCAGGCACAGTAGGATCGTCTTCGATTGTAAAGGTTGCAGTATTGCTATTGCCATTGGTGCCGGTATTTATGGCTCCGTCGTATATTGTAACAGTTTTCTGGCCTGGCGCAGCAGCACTTGCAGCCCAACTATATGTCTCGTATTCATTAGTCGCAGAATAATCCCCTCCCATAGAAATATCATCCCCGCCCCCTGTCCAGCCAGTGCCAAGTGAAGGATGAACCATTTTCCTTAATGCCGCGCCGCTGGCATTATCACTAGCATCGCAATGCACAGTAAGGCTGCCAGAATAGTTGGAATTGTACCATGCGTGCGTAGCTGTGTTATCATATTGATACTCAGGATTTGTGCCTTCGCTTATATCAGTAACAGTAACTGTAGGATTAGTAGTGTCATATTTAAATGTAAATCTCGTATAAGGACCATATGAATTACCGACATTGTCATAGGTGGTAATCCTCAAATAATTTGTGCTGGGATTTCCAACAGCGGACATCGGGCCAACAGAAGTCGATACATTAAAATTATCCGGACTTTCACTCGAACTTGTCCCAAAATACCAGTCATAGTCACTCGTATTGACGCCTGAGAGCGAATCGCTTCCAGTGGAACTACCGTCTGTCCCGTCCCATTTAAAGCTCGGTGTAGAAATGGTATTCTGCCACTGGTTAGTATTCAATGAAAGATAATTAGTGCATTTCACTGTCGGGCCTGCTGACGGCGCCGCAGTATCTGTCTGGACATTATATGCGGAAGACTCGCCAGTATTCTCTTCCATATCCTTCATCTGGAATTTAATCTTATTTTGGGTGCCTGAGTTTTGATTAAAAGATACGGAAGAAGCAGTAATGGTCTGAAAGGCTGTAGTTGCATCCGAACCTCCGCAAGACGCAGAAAGCCATGTTTCATTCCATGAACTGCCACCATTTGTAGAATATTGATATTTTGCTTCAGATACATCTAAACCGCTACTAGTATCCCTTGCCTGTACTGTGCAATTAGGGGTCTGATCTGCAACCCAACCTGCTGGACTGAAATTTTGCCAATCACCATCAAAAGTAGTATCTGTGAGCCACGCCACAGTCCAGTCACTCATTATCGGAGTAGCTGTAGCGCCATATAAAAACGTGGCCTTGATCCGGATTCGGTTATATGTCGTGGTGTTCAGGCCAGAAATAGCTATAGGAGAAGTGCCAAAACCAGTGGAGTTGCTAGCTAAAGCGCCGTCAGGTATCAATGCCCAGGTAGTACCAGCGCCATCTCCGTCAGTATCATATTCCACCTGATATGTAACGCTGCCATTTGTCTCTGTGTCATTCCATAAAACCTGACCCCAATTAATAACGCTCGCATCCGCAGCTACGCCATCGTCATAGTCGATAGTCTGCGATGTCAATGTGCAATCGCCCACATACACTGTGATCTCTGTGGCAGAGGCACTCTCGCGGCCAGCCAGATCATACGCCCATATATTAAAGGTATAGTACTGATTTGTGGTAAGACTGGATATTGTGGCTGTAGTAGCACTATTATAATCGATCTCGTCTAAATTAGTAGCGTCAGGCTCAGCTGTGTGTAAAGTATCGCCTGTTGTAACCCCACTCGCTGCCTGCTTATAATAAATCTTATATTGATCGAAATTCGTCTCAGTGCTCTGCGCGCCAAAATTCAATGTTACAGAAGTCGATGTCTTTGCATTAAACGTCAAATTCCCAGGCGCAGTCGGATTGGTCAAATCAATCGTAATCGTATCGTTCCCCAGGCTGCTTGTTAGGCCTGCATTATCTGTAACCTGCACATAATACGTATTCGCGCCCTCACTGCCAGTATCAGTATCCTGCTCCGCAGCCACGGTCACGATCTCATCAGGCGTTGCATCCCCGATCTCTGCATTGACTGACGCGATGCCGCTCCCGCTTCCATCTGACTCTGTCCACTGCAATCCCACAGTAGTATCGTCGTCATACGCCGCGCCATCGCCGGGCGTATCAGCATAGCATGCCACGCCTGTCACAGTCGGATCTACAGTATCTACAATAAACGCAACTGACCCGCTATTTGCCTTAGTCCAATCACCTGTTGCACTTTCGTCATCAATAGCCCTGACCTGCCAGTAATAACTGGTCTGGCTCAATGCCGTTGGCGTGTATGTAACATTGGCTCTGGGTGACGCGCTTCCTGTCCCTTCTGTTACATCAACCAATGGGCTGCCTGACTGCGAATCAAAGGTCGCGGCAGTATCAATCTGTATCTGATACTTTATAATATCGCCTGCATCAGGATCACTTATATCAAACTGCAATGTCGGCGTAGTATCACTCGTGCCTGCGCCAGTATTATAATTATCAATAGTCGGCGCAGAAGGCGTAGAATTAGTAACTGCTGTAAACTGCTGCGCAGAACACCATACACCTTCTGCATTATAATTATCCCAGAACTTTATGCGCCAATAATAGATGATACTATCCATGCTAAGCGCAGATCCAGCATACGTAATATCAGGGCATCTTGCATTCTCGTTCGTCGAGGTCATGGCAGTCTTACCAGAATCCCACATCATTGTGCCGTCACCACCTCTTTCTGTCTCACTGCCAGACGAGATGCTGGGGTCAGTGGAGAGATACTTGCGGACCTTTAGATACTCCCAACGCTGGTCATAAGTTTGGCCTGTAGTAGATTCATCATATCTCCTGCCCAATGTTACTGACTCATTTGAGATTGTGTTTGTGGCATTCTTGGTATCATCGCTAGAATCTGAGAGGTCCTTGATATATAATGTGACATTATTTGAACTATCCGCTGAAATCTTTACATAGTGGTTATTGGCAAGGGTGTCAAAACTGTAGTTACCAGCCCAACTGCTATCATTTCTATAATAGTACTCTGTAACTGAGGCATGTTCTAATAAACCAAAGCTATTTGATGATGAAATCCAGAATCCTGCTGTCTGCTGGCCATTGGTTGCCACAGTGTTACAGATCGTCTCTGTCTCCAATATTAAAGGTGCTGAAAAACTAAGCTGTGATTGGAGCCTGCCTGTTGTATTAGTGCCTTTTAACTGGCCTCCTGTAATGCTCCATCCAGTAGAGTCAACTATGTTCCATTTATTTGTGTCAATGCCTCCGGCTTCAAAATCATCGCTAAATATATAGACATTTTCCAAATCGCCATCCGGGCTGTCACCTACGTCGCTGTCGTCATAGTAGGCGTAGTATTTAGTGCTCGACCCGCTCGCTGCGATCGGCTCCTGCAGCTTAAACCATGTCTCAGCTGTGCCCACATAGTCACGTGCGATCTCACCTGCGCAAGGCACCTGGCCAGTTGTAGACCAAGTCGGACCATTCGTAAGTGTACCATGATTACCATTACCGCTTGAATCAAGCGCCACAGTGCCACTTCCTTCGTCAAGTCGCCAGTAGCCCTTAAGTCCTGGCTCATCCCCGCGCAGTCTCGTATACATGTGCGCATTGATCTGTTCTGAAGTAAGCGCAACATTCCAGACGCGGACCTCGTCAATATAACCTGGAAATTCATAGCTACTAGATGGCAGCCGGCCAATCGTCATTTCATTACTGTTTGTTGGTGCTGATTGACTAGATGCCGAAGTATATACATTGACCCCATTGCGGTATAACTTATACACTGATCCATCATAGGTAACAGCTACATGCTGCCACTCTTCGGTTGTAAGAATAGTTGAAGCTGAAGTATATGAAGTAGAACCACTATAAAAATTCAGCTTGCCGGTTGTACTAGCGTCGTTCCTAAAAAGCCAGCCCGACTCATTATAAACGCCTATAAAATTATCGTTCGCACCCATAGTTGCGTCTGGTTTTATCCAAAGGGATAATGTAAAAGCAGATCCCAGCGAAGGCGGATTATCAATTTGTACACTATCATTGCTCCCATCAAAACTCACACTCCTATTCGTATCAGCTGGCTCCCACAGGATGCGCCAGTCGCGGCGGTCGCTCCGCACCTTGCCTGCAGTCTGGATCGCTGCAGTATCCTCTGTGGTCTTCACAGAATAACCTGCCTCTGCAATGGATGCCACATTGTTCGTAACAGTGAGCTGTTTTTTATATATATAATTTGCATCCAGCCAGCTCGAAGGATTAATGCCTTCTTCTTCAGCTGATGAAGAAACACTGGGTTCAGTGGCAAGATAATTTCTAACCAATGCGAATGTCACCTTTGTCTGAGCTGCACTACTATAAGTATTAAAACATATATAATGAGGATTAATTATTGTATTAGTAACAGTCACGCTTGAATCTAATCCATTAGTGAATGTTACATGGGTTGCATCTGTCCAAGTTACCTTAAATCTAGCATAAGATCCCGTCTGTAAATTTAAAACAGCTGTATTATCTGACGTAGAAGGGTATCTTGCTAAAACATCGCCAGTCGACCAACCAGTAATTGTACTTACTCCCGCTAAAGTTGGTGTAGATCCAGGATCGTGCCAAAAACCAATACCGAGCCCACCGTATGCCGAATCATTTACATGTTTTACATCAGCCTCAAAAACAACTGGCTGTGTTGTTGGATTAAAAGTCATTTTAGAATAAAGCATATTATCTGAACCCGATGCCCCAACTCCGACAGTTGCTTCTCCTGCTGTATATGAAGTTGTTCCCCGAGTGTTCCATTTGGAAGTATCAAGAGCTGCTGAAGAAAAGTCATCGCCGAACACATACACATTGTCTAAATCACTCGACGGGCCATCATCCTCATCACTATTGTCATAGTAGGCATAGTATTTATCACTCGACCCACTCGCTGCTATAGGCGCCTGGAGCTTAAACCATGTCTCGGCTGTACCTACATAGTGCTGGGCTATCTCACCTGCGCAAGGCACCTGGCCGGTCGTGCTCCATGTCGGGCTATTTACAAGCGTGCCGTGATTGCCATTGCCGCTGGAGTCTAAGGCTACAGTGCCGCTTCCCTCGTCTAATCTAAAATAAGCAGCAAGTCCTGGCTCATCTCCGCGCAGCCTCGTATACATCCTTGCCTCTATCTGCTCTTGCGTAAGCGCAACATCCCAGATGCGGACGTCGTCAACGAGACCATTAAAACGTTGGCTACCACCAGTAATTCCTCCAAGCCTCAAAACACCTGTTTGAGTACAACTTCCTGCTGTACCTGTCCAAGACCCCGTAGTAACCAATGAGCCATCGCGATATAATTTTAAACCAGATGTCTCAATAACAGCAACAAGATGAGACCATGAAGTAGTTGCAGCGCCAAATGAATAGCCATAAGTACCCGTGAACAATTTATTGCTTCCATCAACAAAATAATAGAAATAATAGTCACCGCTTGAGGAATCTATATTCCAGCCATTTGATGAAGCAGCTGGATATTTACTAGCTATTGCCTTCCAATCGCCTTGACTTACTGTACTAGACTTTACCCATGCGCTTATTGTTAATGGTAAATTTATTTGATTTGTATTATGCGGAATATCCACATAATTAGTACTCCCATCAAAATCCAAACTCCTATTCGTATCGCTCGGCTGCCACGCTACTCGCCAATCGCGCCTGTCTGAGCGCACCTTACTTGCTGTCTGTAATGCCGCAGTATCAACCGTAGTCTTCACAGAATATCCTGCCTCTGCAATAGATGCTACATTGTTCGTGACAGTGAGCTTCTTCCTGTACCTATAATTAGCATCCCACCATCCTGATAGAGAGGAAAAGGAACTATCGGTATTCACCTGGATCTGATAATCAGCAGATGTATTTAAGGTATTAACATCATCATAGATAGCACTGAACGCAGGCGTTGTATCAGTAATATTCGCAGGATTTGTCGCGCCTGACTGGGCATTGTCATTATTAGAATACGGTGTCTGCGGCGCAGAAGGCACACTATTAGCTACCTCACTCCCCCAGCTTACCAGATTATCATCTTCTGAATAATAAGCAGCCTTTATCCAGGCGGCTGGACGATTAGTGTTTGAGATGCGGACTTCGTCAATAATACCATTAAGATAATCTTTTGGTGTGTTATCACCTTGTCTTCCAATAGAAAATCTATCTACATTAGATGAATAAGTAACACTTGTAGTTAAATCAACCGCAAAACTTCCATTAACATATAATTTTTTATCTGTACTTGAATTATACACAGCAGTCACATAATACCAATCAGTTGTATTAAAAGTTGTTCCAATTATTGTATAATAAGTAGTATTCTGTGCAAAAATTTGAATATCAGTGCCAATAAAACGAACTGCATATGCAATATCAGTAGCTGATGCATCAGTAAGATGAAAAGGAACATGCGGTCCTGTATCATTATTCTTAACCCAACTAGACATAGTAAAAGGATAAGCTGATACAATCTGGCTGTCTATTGTTACATAATCATTATCTCCTGCAAAATCAAAGCCAGTTCCAATCTTTGCTGCAACATCATCATTTCCATCCATACTAGTTGTCGTCATATCATTATCATTTGTGGATGAATCCTTAATATCGCCCGTCCCTCCATCTATATCCGATTCGTTTAAATGTTGAACCAACTTATAATTGCTATTCCACACATTTTCAGAAACTGAATCATTTCCATCCTCAACGTAGGTCGTATTGTCTGCCTGTGATGAATCATAGTAAAGATACAGTGTCGCATCAGAAGCACTATTAAAAATCAAGTCTGATTTGGACACCCAGAGCCACGCATCTTCATTAGCGTCATCCCACTTCTCTATTTCAGCATAGATTTGGGTTGTGCCGTCAGATTTTGTCAGGGCTATCTTTTTGCGGTTTGCATCACTAGTCAATTCATCAAAGATAAAGGAAATATCGTCTGTGCCCGTTCCTACTGCTGTCCCCAAAGTTAACAATAATGGAAAATGAGCCAAACCCTCATCTATATTTGCGTTGGATACTGTAACCTTGGCTCTTTTTGCCCATGTGCCAAGCCAGCCAACAGAGAGATTTTCTTCGCTTCCCCAACTTACTAAATTGTCACTTTCAGAATAATATACAACCTTAACCCAAGCATCTGCACGTCTCATTGTTGAAATTCTCATCTCATCAATTTTACCATCCAAATCAGTTGCCCCAGGAGCAATTGCTCCCATTACCAAAGCATTAGCATTAGACATATCTCCTATACTAGTTACTGCATCCTCTTCATATCCAGCAGGGTCTGCAACCATACTATTTGTATCATAATAAATTTTTGTATTTGATTGGTTGTCATCATCCCAAACAACAGCAACATGATGCCAATTAGAACCCCCAAATGCCCCTGCTGTATTTATTTCAGATTGATTAGTTCCATCTGATGCATAAAATATCATTTTGTCAGTAGAAGTGACTCTTAAAGAATATCCAGGCTGATTATAGTTCGAACCTGCTTTCTTTCCGAACAAGTATGTTTCTACGCCGTCAACATCTCTTGCAAACCAACCACTAATAGTAAAGTCCTGCGATGCAGTCATATCAGCAACATCTCCCATAGTTACATAATCATTGCCTCCATCAAAATCAAACCCAATACCAATTTTTGCTGAAATATCATCATTAGTGTCCATGCCACTTGTGGTGCCATCATTATCATTTGTGGATGAGTCTTTAATATCGTCCGTCCCTCCATCTATGTCAGATTCGTTTAAATGTTGAACCATTGCATAATTACTATCCCACACATTTTCCGAAGTAGCATCATTTCCATCACCAACATAGGTTGTATTATCTGACTGTGATGAGTCATAGTAAAGATAGAGCGTTGTTGTTGACCCTGATGCTAAAGTCAGATCAGATTTTGATACCCAGAGAAAAGCCTCTTCATTTGCATCATCCCATTTTTCTATCTCGCAGTAGATTTGACTGGTGCCGTCATATTTTGTCACAGCTATCTTTTTTCGATTGGCATCTGAAGTCAATTCATCAAAGATAAATGATACATCATCATTGCCAATGCCAACAGATGTCCCAAGTGTCAAGAGCAGCGGAAAGTGAGTCAAATCAGAATCTATGTTGGTGTTAGATATAGTGACTGCCACCCTCTTAGCCCATGTGCCAAGCCAACCAGCGCTAACATACATAGTGAGCTGCTGCGTGGCACTCCACGCGCCTTGTGCGCCAGCATTATCCCAGAATCTTATACGCCAGTAGTAAGTAGTGTTATAGCTCAATGCAGTTCCAGCATAGCTAATATCAGAACATCTTGTATTCTCACTCAAAGACCCGCCTAAAGAAGTCTTTCCCGTATCCCACTTGCGCGTTCCGTTAAAAGTATTCGCTGTGTCGACTTCTATCTCATAATACTCTGTTATGTCTGAGGTATTTATATCATCGTATATGGCTGAGAATTCAGGCGTGATGTCAGTTACATCTGATACAGGCGTTGTCCCGCCTTCGCAATGCGGGGTTTGAGGAGCTGAGGGCGTCGTGGTTGTCCAGGTAATACTGGCACTACTGAGTTCGTTATCATATGATTCGCCTGATTTGGCGCCTATACAATCCTGCATAGTCCAGATTATACCTGCACCTGAGGCATTAATATTGTAAGTGGCCGTAGTATCGGAGTCATTGAAAGTCAAGCCAGAAAATGTGTCAGTCAAAGTAATACTGGTAACAGTAATATAGGAGCCGCCTGAAGCAATATGGTCAAAGGCGCCATAGTTCAGCTCGGTGACTGTAGCAGTTGAGCTAATATTCAAACCTGAGCTATTTGTATAATTAATATTATAATGCTGGGCGTTTATAGTACCTGCCACATTAAAGGTGTAGTACCCTGAAGCGCCGTCTCTAGTTATAGTAGCCTCATTACCGTAAGAACCATTAATGGTCAGCGTCCCTCCCTGACTGATCGTTATTGTGCCACTTAAAGCGATGTTTAAACTGCTGTTTTCTTCTAATACAAGAGTACCTCCACTGGCAACAGTAACCATATTCACAGTCAATTCCGCGCCATCATCAATAGTAACAGTAGCGCCTGAATTTACTACAAGATAAGCCGGGTCCGCATATAGAGGTTTGGATAGACAAAGCGCTGCAACTGTCACTATTGCGAAAAACCAAATTATGCGTACGGCTTTATTGATCATTGTCTACCTGCTTAAACTTGGTCAATTCTCCACTCTTATGCCTACTGCTAAAAATTATCTCCATACATCTGCAGTCTTGCATTGATATTATCGAGTTTTATTCCTTGGTCTTCGATGATTCTTTGCTGCTCTTTGATAGCCTCGATCAGGATGGCTGCTATATTTGAGTATGTCACTCCCTTGTATCCATCACTATTTGTTTTGACTAATTCAGGGACTACCCCTTCGAGTTCCTGGGCGACAATACCGATCTGATGGCCTTCCCTGTCCCGCCAATCAAATTCAACACCGCGCATTAGCATTACCTTATTCAGGGCAGAATCTATTGTACTGATGTTTTTCTTTAGCCTCACATCGCTGGAATGAACTAGGTTGCCGCCTACATAAACGTCACCATTTGTTCTGATCTCCATTATCAGTCCTCCTGTAATTCCACCAGTGTCTGTATGTTTATAAATCCCGAGATGTCCTTGAAATGCACTTTGGGTAAACGCCCATTTCAGATTATCACCAGCAGTATATAGACCGTGATCTATTATTAAGCTATTATCTGAAAAACCTGAAGCTATAGAATGTAATCTAGAAAAAGGGCTGGTCGTGCCGATGCCGACGTTACCGTTAACCGCCATATTTCCGAGTGAATCAACCGAGACTACAGCGGCATCTCCTGAGTCCTGGACTTCAAATGCAGTTGAGCCATTATTGGTGCTAAGCTTGGCCTCGACATCAGCGGCCATTGCTCCTGCTGGCATAAGAAAGACTAGACTTGTGATTACTGCGATTACTGCGATATGCTTTTTCATAGTGTACCTCCGTGTTAGCTTTCAGCCTTCAGCAGCTATCAGCTGAAGGCTGACAGCTGATAGCTGACAGCTCATTAAGGTCCCGTCATCCTCACATCATCTGTTGCCTGTGCGTCAGTGCTGCCTGTCATTGTATCTGTATCAAACTGCTCCTCAGTAGTCTGAAACCATGTCGGCGCTGTAACTGATGTATCTATGGTAAACGATCTCGCGCCAGTCCAGCCTGACCAGGTATTCAGGCCGCCTGGGTCACGCGTGCGCACCTTCCACCAGTATGTACTTGTATTCGTAAATGCATCACCTGCCTGCACAGTATAAGTCACCTGCGTACCGCTCGTAAATGTGGCTGCAGTCCATCCAGCATCAGTCGGGTAATTGCTGGATGACTTAGTCGTGGCAGAGCCAAAATTAAAATCATCATCCCATGTTATCTCATAATCCAGATTATCACTATCTGGGTCAGTACCTGTAAATTTAAATGCAGGAGTGGTTGAGTCTGCTTTTTGATTGTCAAACAAAAGCGCTATTGTCGGCGTGGAAGGCGCTGCATTTGTTATCCAGCTCACAGTCCAGTCATTAAGGCTTGGTGAGCCGCCTGAATAAGTAAGCGTGGCCTTGAGCCGGATCTGATTGTAAGTAGTGGTATTCAATGCTGAGATATCTACAGGGCTTGTGTCAAAGCCGCTTGAATTCCCTGTCAATGCGCCATCTGGTATAAGCTCCCAGCTATCCCCATCCCAGTATGTAACCTGATACTTTATGTCACCATTTGTCTCTGTATCATTCCAGGAAACCTCATCGTAAGTCGCTGCGCCTGAACAATCATCAAAATCTACTGTAGTAGAGGTTATTGTGCCTGTTCCATCATTAATGTCCTGCTGTGTGCCACCGTCAGCCGGACTGGCAGAACCTCCTTTTGAGGTCTCATAAAATACAGCTATTTTGCCAGTAGAGCCTGTAGAGCCGCTTCCGCCAGAGCCGCCGCCTTTGGCATTAGGTCCTAACTGACCAGGTGCCCCTGCCGAACCGCCTGAGCCGCCAGAACCTGCAGTTGCTACTACGAGGCTTGTGCCCAGGGTTACAGCATCACCGTAGATCAAAACACTACCACCAGAGGCGCCGTTAGCGCCGCCGCCGCCACCACCGCCGCCACCATCATAACAATATGTACCACTGCCGCCATTGCCGCCATTGCCGCCGCCGCCGCCATTGCCGCCGCGACTATAAATATTACCAGCTACAGTAACAGTACCTCCACCTTTAATAATCACCATGCCGCCACCAGCGCCGCCAGAGCCGCCGTCGTATTGATTGCCGCCAGCAGTAGTGCCTGAAGTAACCTCGTTACAATCCCAAGTGCCGCCACCGTTACCACCTTTACTACCTTTAGAAGCACCGCCACCCAGCATTATCTTAGAAAGGTCACTCTGAGAATCATTGGTTTCTGAATCATAAGGAGAGCCACCACCACCGCCAGCGCATGGACGATATACGCAACCACCACCACCGCCGCCGGTACCAGGTGAATTAGCAGATCCACTACCACCAGCAGTTGATTCAGTAGCATGTCCAGTATCAGTACCCCTGCCTCCATTGCCGCCATAAGTACTACTGCCTCCATTGGTCGCATCAGCAGAGGAACCACCGCCGCCGCCATAGGTAGAACCTGATCCAACGCCGCCAGAGGTCTCGCCGCCGCAGCCACCAGAGCCTCCAGTGCCACCGCCAGTCGCTGTTCTGCCTATATAACCTTCTGGTCCGCTAGAGTCTCCTGTCCTAAAACCTTTTTGGTCAACATTAATATTTCCGCCGCTCTGTATATCTACTGTACCGCTTGCACTAAATGCCACAACACCGCCTGACGTCCCATTCCATGCTGAACAGATAATTGAGCCGCCACTCTGTATAGTCACAGCGTTATACTGCGGCACGCGCTGTAACATTATCTTCTGGCCAGTCAGATCTGAATTAGAAGCTGAAGCGCCATAGATCTTAGCAATATTAGTACTGAATGTAACTGTGGTGCTGGCAGCTGATGACACATCAAGTATTTCATTTTTACCAACGTTGCCGTTATAAGTAGCGCTGCCCTGCATATTTATTAGGAGTGCCTTGTCGCCTGCAGCAAAGCCATTGATCGACGCGACCGTGACTGAATTTGTGCTAATGGCTGAAACTGCGGTTACAATGCCGTCAGCGTACGAACGGCCAGCTTCGATTATGTCTGTATTAATATTCTTAGACGCACTTATAGTAACATTGCCGTCGTCACCCTCTCCATCCTCTGGCACTTTTACATAAACTGCATTACCTGAGACATACGCGTCTCCTGCAATAGTATCTGTATTAAAGTCAGCAGTCGTAGTCTGTGTCCACGGACACGCTGCATACGCATACCGCGGCTCCGGCACGATCACATAACTTGCGATCATGGCGATCGTGATTAATATCCTTAACCAAATTGTCTTGCGTCCGAGTGTGGTCATGTTAAGCCTCGTTTGTCCCTGGGTAACTTCGTAAGTTGTCCATTTATGGACAACTTACGAAGTTACCCAGGTCATTCATAGACCTTTAATTATCTTTTTCAACTTCCTCTTAATCTCTTTTTTCCCACTCAGGAACTTGCCATCTATGAATACCGTCGGTGGTGTCGGGTTCCAGAGTTCCTCTTTTGCATATTCATCCTGTATCGCTAGAAAATGCGCGAGTCCTTCGCGTGTATCAATATTATATGCCTCCACTGAAATCTTCTTATAATACTTTTTTGCTAAGCTCGGCAAAAACTTATCCATTATATCGCGGCAGTCATTGCAACCGAGCGTGAAAAAAATCTTGAGCGGTGTTTGATCATACTGCTCCTGCTTCGGAAAAACAGGCTCTTTCACTGCGCCATGCTTTTTGGCTTTGCCAGGCGCCTTGCCAGTCACACTCCATATGGCCGGCTCCTTATCAGGATCTTGATAATGCACATACACATGCTTTGAGAATTTGCCATGCACCTTGTTTGTGTCAATCTTTACCTTTATCTGCATGTCTTCACCTGGCTCAAGGCTTTTCTTGCCTTCATCCACTATTGCCATGCATCCGCAGTCAGCAGTAACTGCCTTTATCACAGCTACTTCATCCCCTGTATTCTTCGCTGTAATCGTCTTCTTCATGACCTTAGCCTTCTTTATCCTCCCCAGCTCCAAATCCTCAGTCACGATCTCCACTTTCGGCGCAGCATAGGCCATTGTAGGTAATAGCGCAATAATCACCAGCACCAGTACAACCCTTTGTAACCTTCCATAACCTTCCACAACCTTACGTAACATTACGTAACCTCCACGTATCAGTCCCCCAACTTAGCAGCAAGCCCTTGATTAAAGTCCATCATCATCTGCTCTGCCGTGCGCGCATAGTTATACATCCGCAAATCATCTA
Organism: Candidatus Gorgyraea atricola; assembly: GCA_030765235.1. Classification (NCBI taxonomy): domain Bacteria; kingdom Pseudomonadati; phylum Candidatus Omnitrophota; genus Candidatus Gorgyraea; species Candidatus Gorgyraea atricola. The sequence goes on from JAVCCW010000030.1 coordinate 94,973, forward strand.
TAAGTCCGTCAAAGTAATTTGTCAATGTCCCGGTATTTTTCGCCCCTATCTTTACATTATACGAACTATCAATATCAATGCCATTGGAATTGCTTGTCTGCAGCGCGCCGTTTTTATATAGCTTAAGCGCTGTGCCATCCTGCGTAATCTCGAAATGCACCCAGGATGTATCTGAAAAAAAGTCAGCATCAGCTATCTTCGAAGTAGTGCCATTAATATACCAATAAAGGCCAGCATTGTACTGCTGAAGCGCGAATCCGTCAGTCCAATCATCTGATACCTTATTTATAGGAAATCCAATATTCGATGTATTGGTCGGCTTGACCCAGCCTGCCACTGTATACGCTGTCGTAACATTCATTGATGCATCATGAGTCACTGTCACTAAATCATCTGTGCCGTCAAAATCTATTGCCCCGCCGAATTTGCCTGTCTCCCATGTGAGCCCAGCGTCGTTCGCGCCATTATCGCCTGTGCCGTCGCTATTGTTGTCAGAGTCGTCATACGCAGTATCGCCATCTGCAGACGAACTATCAGCAGCGCTATCCATGCGCCAATGCGCCACAGGCTTACCTTTATTATACAGCCAGCTCGCCTGGGCTTGGGTGAGGGCGTAGTCGTAGATGCGGACATCGTCGATAAGGCCGTTTCCCCACCTGTCGCTACCATAATTATAGTCTCTACCTATATCTATAGGTATAGTATCAGCAACTCTCGTTATATCCATGCTTGTCGTCACCACAAACCGACCATCTACGATCATGTAAGCCTTGTTTGCACTATCATCATAGATGATTCCATATTGATGCCAGGTGGTAATATCACTAAAAGTATATGTACCAATATTATTAAATGTCCCCGAGCTATTATGGAAATACCCGCCCCAGCCCTTTGTATCTACGTTGGGGTGTATTATAAAACCATTCGCTCCTCGAAAACCTGCCAACCAGCCGTACGCATTATATGTCGCAGTGTTTGACTTTGCCCAAAGTATAACACTCATACTCGGTTGAATTGAAACTGAGTCAGGTACATCTACATAATCGCCACTTCCGTCAAAGTTCAAACACGGGCCGTGTTTACCCTGAGTCCAAGTTGGATTTCCATTAATCGTCCCATCATAATTATTCTCGCTCGCGTCTCTGCTAAGTATACCTGTATTCTCATCAAATTTCCAGTGCGCAACAGGTAAATCCCCGCTCCACGGATCCTTTTCACCTGTTCCACCTCCGGGGTGGAACGCGGTTCCAGCATTGTAGTCGGTCATGACCTGCGCTGCGGTGCGGGCGTAGTTATAGATGCGGACGTCGTCGATTTGACCTGTGAAATATGCACTGCTCTGATCAGCACCATACCTCCCAATATAAGCGTCATCACTTGATGTAGCAACCTGTTCTATTGTAGATGCTACCATAGGTACAGCACTTCCATCTTTGTAGATTGTAACTGTAGTTCCATTAAACACGATAACGGCGTGAACCCATGAACCAGTATCAAATCTAGTATTGGTGTGTGCTATTGTACCTCCGCTTCCCCGCACCCCCATTTCATAATCATCTGAATCAATCCAAATCTCTATGCCATGAGTATCACTCCATCCGTCCTTAGTCATTAACAAAACTTCATCATTACTGCCCACTTCTCGTTTTATCCATAATGCTACTGTCATAGGATTACTTGAAAGACCCCCGCCAGGAACTAAGACATAATCCCCAGTCCCATCGAAGCTCAACGCCTTGCCGAGTTTGCCGTCAACGAATTTTGTGTCAGCTACCATGGTGCCGTGGGTGGATTTGTAGTCATTATAGATCTGCTCTGCTGTGCGAGCGTAGTCGTAGATGCGGGCGTCGTCGATAAGGCCGTTCCAGTATTGACCAGGATTGCTCAGATATAAAATTGATGAATTAGTTATGCTAACATCTGCGTCCGCTGAAATATCAGCCTGACCTGTTAATACACCGTTAATATATTTTTTGACATAACCATCTCTGTCAACTGAATAAGCCAGATGATTCCATGCTCCAGTAGCTAAGGTACCGCCTGGATTGGAATTATAAATGACCTTACTAGTGCCACTAATCTGCAAAGAAGATCCACCAGCTATGCTATACCCTGGAGCAGAAGTACTATAGCCTCCACCTTTCCTTAATAATATATTTGCGCCTGTTTCCTTCTTCACCCAGGTCTCCAATGTAAAATCATTTGTTGTAAAATTTAAACTATCGTCATTCCCGCAATTCACATAATCACTCGTCGCGCTAGCAAAGCTGCCGCAGTATGGGCCGATCTTTGAAGAAGATGAAAATGCAACACTACCTCCTGCTGTGCCGTTATTCCCGTTGCCGCTCGCATCAGTCCAGTCATTGTCCATCCTCCACCACCCCACAGGTGCAGCTCCTGAATTTGCGCTGGATTCGGCATTGTGCGCGATCGAGCCAGTGCCCTCGTCGAATTTGTAATGCGCAACTGGCGCGCCTTTATTATAGTCGTAGGCGACTTGCGCCTGCGTACGGGCGTAGTTGTAAATCTTGACTTCGTCGATTAGGCCTTCGAATCTATAGTCTCTATTATTACTGTCTCCTATCATTACAGGACCATCGTTTGCAGTAATTGCACTTGAATCAGACTCAGTAAAAACAGAAGAACCATCGTAATATACCTCTTTCCCTGAACTGCCCCATTTAAATACCACATGATGCCAAGCACCGTCAGTGGCCCGAGTATCATTGCTATTCCAATTTGTCGCGCCGCTTCCATCGTAAAATCTTACATATAAACTACCGTTAGGCTGAAGCCAAAGTGCCCATGCAGAGCCAGCACTATGAACTGCCTTATCAATAATAGTATCAAGGGCATCTCCGCTTGAGGCTGTTCTCTTGAACCAGACAGAGACAGTGCCGGCTGTTGTTAAATCAATATCCCCGCAACTTACATTATCGTCGCTTCCGTCAAAACTCAATGCTGAGCCGTATTTTCCTGCTACTTGTATGGCTCCGGTTATAGTACCGTTGTATCCATTGCCAGATTTATCGTAGCCGATCGAAGCTGCAACATCACCCAATTTCTCGAAGTCGTAGTATGCAAATGGCGCATTGCCCTCGTTCGGATCTATGCCTGTGCCAATGTGCGAAGCCATGCCAGCATTGTAGTCGACCATGAGCTGGGCTGCAGTGCGAATGTAATTATAAATCTTTGCATCATCAATTAATCCATCAAAGTAATACGCCTGATCAGTCGACCTCACTGCTGCGCCTACAGTAAAATAATAGGAACCTCCGGTCAGGCTCATCTCTGTACTTGTATAGCTATCTTTAAGGTCTCCATTTACATATAGCTTGCCCTCATCTGTATCATTATCAAAGCTAACTGCCACATGCGTCCATTGCCCATCTGTGCCTGATATGTCGTATGTGAGATTATTATAAAAATCTGTTGCAGGACTTCCGTAAGCGCTCACGCCCCTAAGCACCGCACCATCTAACACTATTCCATAACCATATGTGTGTTCAGGGTATCTTGATTTACCTATTATAAATCTTACGCCGCTCAGCGCATCAGGCTTAATCCATGCACATAAGGTTAATTTTGTATAACCTCCAAACACATTTCCCATAGTAACATAATCTCCTGTTCCGTCAAACTCCATAGCCTTACCAATCTTACCATTCACAAAGTTTGCATCTCCTGTAAGCGTCCCATCGTTGGTCCCGATATCATCGTAAGCAGTAGGACCTCCGCCCTCGTCAAATCTCCAGTAGGCGACAGGATCGTTGCCCTTGCTGGTTGCGTATGCTTCGATTGTGTAATGTGTAAGGTGTAATGTAGAATGTAAAAGTATAATTGCCAGGATTAAAATAACTTTTTTAGTTTTCATATTTATTCTCCTAACCATTACATTACACCTTACACATTACACAAACCTTATTCTCCAAGCCTACTCGCCACACCAGCATTATAATCCTGCAAGACCTGTCCCGCGGTCCTTGCGTAGTTATAGATTCTCACGTCGTCGATCAGGCCGTTGAAGAAATTATAGCTTGTATAAATACCGTTACCAATTTTAAACACACCTGAATCAACCGTACTTAATGACTTCACCTTTGTATCTTTTAATACCCCATTTATATAACTTCTTACAGATGTGCCGTCATATGTAAATGCAACATGTTGCCACTGACCTACTGTGTACAAGCTATTGGGAAAGTCGGCACTAACGTCACTTGAATAAAAATGAATTCCAATTACTCCACTATATGACATAATATCCCATAATTGGCTTGTAGCATTTGTTCCATATCCCATTATAATTTTATTCTGCGAAATGTTAGGATATAACCAAAAAGAAAACGTTCTAGGGTTAGCCCCTGACGCTAAACCAGAAGGGCTACTCACACTCGCATAATCATCCGTCCCGTCAAAGCTCATGCAGCGGCCGTACTTTCCAGTAGCGCTGGCGGTGTGGGCTGCGGCTATTGTGGTTTGCGGGGCTGTTGCGCCAATTGTTACTGTGGCGTTGTTATTGCCTGTATCATCATACGCATCTGTGCCGCTTGATTCATCAAACCTATAATACGCCACAGGCTCACCTTTATTATACAGCCAGCTCACCTGGGACTGGGTAAGGGCATAGTCGTAAATGCGAATATCGTCGATGCGACCGTTAAAGTACCTCTCTAATGATTTTGACTGCGCTCCAATCCTTAAAGGGTTAGAATCTGGTACCGCATTCTGGTAAGTATATGAATCTTGCAGTAATCCATCTCTATACATTTTAATAGTTGTTCCATCTTGAGTCACAGCATAATGATGCCATGAAGTATCTAAGGTAGTGTCACAGTCAATAAAGACATTGGCGCTATCATAAACATAAGTCCCTATTTTATCAGATGATAAATTCACCATTATTCCATAACCATTACCTGCAAAACTACCCTTGTTTACCATAAAACCATAATTCGTATAACTACTACCTGCCACATTAGACTTAGCCCAACACGCCAGCGTAAAAACATTTATATTTAAGTCTATATCATCACTGATTTCAACATAATCTCCGCCATCAAAACTGAGCCCTGGCCCGTGTTTGCCGTTGGTCCAGGTGGGCACGTCTGTGCCTGCGCCGTCGCCGCCTAGTGTGCCGTCGTTCGCGTTTTCGCTCGCGTCGCAGGCTAGGACGCCTGTGTTTTCGTCCATGCGCCAGTGGCCTACAGGCAAATCCCCGCCCCACGGATCAGCAACACCTGTTCGCTGAGCCCCGTGCCGCGATGCAGCACCAGCATCATAATCCTGCTTGACCTGCGCTGCAGTGCGAACATAATTATAAATCCGCACGTCATCCATAAGACCATTATGATAACCACCATAATGACCTTTGGCACCCATATACAAATGATTTGTTGTAGTACCTATATCTATGCTTTGCGTAACCTGTGACCAAAGCTTACCGTTAACATAAGACTTGATAGCCGTTGAACCGCTCGTCGTATTATCTGCTGTATAAGCTATATGAACCCACTTTCCTACTTCAAAAACATCATATGCGTAAAGATAATAACCGCTACTATACACAAAAAATAATGCCTCGTCTTGATATCGTGTAAAAGAATATCCTCCTGTCCCGCTATATTTCGATACAAAATCACTTGTATCTGCGCTTAGACTTGTATGCTTTATCCACGCTTCAACAGTTATTGCTGTTTGCACATCCAAACTTGCATCGCTCCCGCAATCTACATAATCCCCACTTCCATCAAACTCCAGCGCCTTGCCGATCTTGCCGTCGACGAATTTTGTGTCGCCCACAAACGTGCCGTGCGTGGATTTGTAGTCATTGTAGATCTGCTCGGCTGTGCGGGCATAGTCGTAGATACGGACGTCGTCAATATCGCCATTGAAATATCCTCCAGTACCTGTATAATAAACACCTAAGTAAGATGTGCCAGAGATATTAAGCGAGCTCCCTGTCTTTGTAGTGTCTGTTCCAATATAAACACCATCTACATACAGATCAACTCCCACGTCTTCCTTATGCACGCCAACAAAATGATGGAAACTTGTAGTATCTAAAGGCGCTGTAGTACTTATATATTGATAACCAGAACCCCAGCTGCCATCATATGCTTGCCAAAAATAAGCATTGCTCCCATCCTGACCTAGCTCCATATAGGACCATGAAAAAATTGTATGGCGCCCCGCATCTAAAGCAGCAGGCTTGGCCCATGCCTCTACAGTATAATCTCCGCTTATCGAGCCAACAACATCTGAGCCTAAGTTTACTTTATCATCTGTCCCATCAAAATCCAATGCACCAGGCCCAATTTTTCCTGAGGTCCAGCTCATACCTGTATTGTTTGCACCATCATCTGCAGTGCCGTTGTTTGCATTACCTGATTCATCGCTTACTGTTGCTCCGTTCGCCGCGCCTGACGAAGCTGTATCCATCCTCCACCACGCCACAGGCGCGGCGCCGGAATTAGCGCTGGATTCTGCGTTATGCGCGATCGAACCTGTGCCCTCGTCAAACCTGTAATGCGCGATCGGCGCGCCCTTAGAATAGTCATACGCGATCTGCGCCTGCGTCCGGGCGTAGTCGTAGATTTTGACCTCGTCGATCAGGCCTTTAAAATTTCTCTGTGTAGTACCACTCCATGTCAATCTTCCTATTTGTATCCCAGTAGAGCCTCCCATTGTAACAGCATTGCTAAAAGTTTCTGAACTATCATCTTTATAGATTGTCACGGTGTTTGCAGTATCGTCATATGTAAACGCTACAAAAGTCCACCTATCTGAAGCTAATGACAGAGTCGAAGTTTCTTGCTCCCCATTGCTGTCAGCGCCAGGAGATATAAGAACTTCCATCTGTCCATCAGTCATTCTGAAATCAAAAGATTTGTTGCCGCTTTCCCATTTTGCAATAAATTCTTGAACATCACTCCCATCTCTCGACCAAGTTACATCAGAACATTTTACCCATGCAGTAACTGTTAAAGCAGAAAATGAACTTGTTATTGATGTGCTTACATAATCATCCCCGTCAAAGTTCAACGCCATGCCGTGTTTGCCCTGGGCTGCGGTTGCGCCAGTGATGGTGCCGTTGTTGCCGCTGCCTGATTCGTCATATAAATTAGCGCCGGATAGATTGTCCATCGAGTAGTATGCAACCGGCGCATTGCCCTCATTCGGATCCGCGCCGCTGCCAAGATGCGCTGCTGCGCCAGCATTGTAGTCGACCATAACCTGCGCTGCAGTGCGGGCGTAGTTGTAGATGCGAACGTCGTCGATAAGGCCGTTAAAAGGATAAGAAGCTGACCAGGGAATACGCCCTATCCAAAACGAGCTTGAAGCTGAAATGCTGCCAACATTCGCGATGGATTGCTGCAAAACCTGTTCTCCATCAACATAAATATACGCATTGTCCTCAGTTCTATTCAATACAAACGCTGCATGATGCCAATTTGTATCTGTAATCACTGTAGAAGAAGTCTCTACATCTTTATTATTCGTACCTCTGATATACCAATATATTTTACCGCTTGAAGGGTGGTTCAAAAGAGGACTGAATGCATTTGCTCCCCCATCTTCCTTGCTCCATATATATTGTAAATTAGAATTACTATTTGTCTTCATCCATACTGTAACTGTATAGCTATCACTGCCAGGATTAAATAACGAATCTCCGTCGCAATCTACATAATCATTGGTCCCATCGCACTCCAGCGCATTGCCAATTTTCCCGGCTGCCCACATCTCGCCTGCAGTATCGTTCGAGCCAGTGTTGTCGCCAGGCGTGAGCGTTCCGTCGTTAGTCGAGATGTCATCGTAAGCTGTAGGGCCTCCTCCTTCATCAAATCTCCAGTAGGCAACAGGATCGTTGCCTTTGCTGGCGCCTTGCGCTTGCGGGACTAGTAGGAACAAGGCTATGAGGGATAATAGGGGAATATAGGGGGTAATAAGGGAACGGAGTAGACCTTTACCCCTGCCCTTATGATCCCTTATTTTCCCCCATTGCCCCTTATAATCCCTCATCATTAATCTCCTAGTCTACCTGCCGCTCCATTATTAAAATCCTGCATCACCTGTCCCGCTGTTCTCTCATAGTTATAGATACGAAAATCATCTAGTTGACCTTTTAAATATTGTGCAGTGGCCCATCTGCCTATCTGCAAGGCCTGGCCAGTCAATGCGCCATTGCTGGTTGCATTTTCATTATTGAATACACCGTCGATGTATAGTTTTGTGCCAGAAGCTGTATGCGTTACTGCAATGTGGTACCACTGGCCATCAACTAGCGCAGAAGTTGATGTTAGCTGGCTGCATGTGTACACATTTACCTTATCGTCATTCTGAAGATTAAATTCCCAGCTAGTGCCAGAGCTATAGCCCAAAAATGTCCTCCATCCAGAAGATGCATCCATGTTAAACCAGAAAGAGACTGAATAATCTGTCATTGTAAAGGTACCTGGTAAGCTCGCATAATCATCCACCCCATCCAAACTCAAACACCTGCCGAATTTGCCTGTTGCGCCGGCTGTGCGGGCTGCGGCTATTGTGGTTTGCGGGGCTGTTGCGCCTATTGTGATCGTGGCGTTATTGTTCGTTGTCTCATCCCATGCATCTGTGCCGCTAGCCTCATTAAACCGATAATGCGCCATGGGCTTACCTTTATTATACAGCCAGGCGACCTGGGCCTGGGTCATGGCATAGTCGTACACCCGAACATCATCAAGAATACCCTGATAAGCATATTGCTCTCCGCCGCCATCGTTTTCCTTGCCAATAAAATTCAATACAAAAGCATCGCTTTCTGTCAATGTCTGCGTAGTGCCTATCTTAGAACCATTTGCATAGAATGTAACACTCGTGCCGCTCCTGACCATTACCTGATGTGTCCATTCACTAAGCGGGAGAGCATAAGAAACTGAGACATAAGTATCTCCTGGCCTGTAATAAGTTGAACTGGCGCTAAAATAGTGCGAATATCTACCTGATGCCTCGCCAAGCACAACATTGTAATTAGATGGATTCATCCACAGAGAAATAGTATGTGTTGTCCCGCAATCAAAACTGTTTATGTTCACATAATCCCCATCTCCGCCAAAATCGAGCCCTGGCCCGTGTTTGCCCTGTGTCCACGTAGGCACGTCAGTTCCTGCGCCGTCGCCGCCTAGTGTCCCGTCATTCCCATTCTCACTCGCGTCGCGCGCGAGCACGCCGGTATTCTCATCCATCTTCCAATGCCCCACAGGCAAATCCCCGCTCCACGGATCCTTTTCACCTGTTCCACCCCCGGGGTGGAAAATGGTTCCGGCGTTGTAGTCGGATTTGATCTGCGCGTCTGTGCGGGCGTAGTTATAGATGCGCATATCATCGAGTTTGCCATCCATATAATGAGAGCCCGCTGAATCATATCGGCCAATAACTAAATTTCCATTTGTATTAATCGCTGCTGAAGGCTGATCCACTGTCTGAGATACTCCATTAAGATAAACTGTATGATACGGAGTTGAATCATCCCACACAGCTGCAATATGGACCCATTCCTGACCTGGGATCGTAGGACCGTCTTTCACGCCATTTTCTGTGTAGCTATAATACTCATTTGCCCCATCAGGAGCATCACCAGCAGCTCTTGAAATACTTACCATATTTGCTCCTGTACCTATCATGAGAATGTAATCATAATTACCGTTAGGCTGACTGGCATTATTAAAATACCCCCATGCTTCAACAGTAAATGGCGCGTTTAGCGTGCCTAGTGGGATAGTGGGGATATAATCCCCAGTCCCATCAAACTCGAGCGCCTTGCCGATCTTGCCGTCTACGTATTTGGTGTCAGCGACCATTGTGCCGTGGGTGGATTTGTAGTCATTGTAAATCTGCTCAGCTGTGCGGGCGTAGTCGTAGATGCGGACGTCATCGATTAGGCCGGGTGCATAGAGACCACCTCCTACTCCTCTACCCAACTCAAAAGCACTAGTTCCGCTACCCATGCTATAGGAATCTCTATCATCCACTTCAATACCATTGTAATATAATCTAAAATTATTGCTATCTCGCACTACTGTTATCATCTGCCAGACACTCTCCTGAATCTGGCCATCATTAGAGGTAAGACTATTTCCGCCTGTCATATTCAACTCAACACTTAACTGGTCATTATTCCCACTTATTAGACGAATAGCAAACTGTCTATTACCATCAGTGTTTGTCTGGTATGCATAATACTCCCATCCATCATCAAAAGTTGGCTTTATCCAAAAGGAAAAAGTCCAAAGTTCATCTCCGTCCAAAGCAGTTATCCTTGGAATACTCACATAATCATTTGTGCCGTCAAACTCAAGGCAGTCCGGGCCGATCTTGCCTGTCTGGTCCCACATTTGAGCAGTCGTGGTATTCGTGCCTGTTGATTGCGGATAGAGCGTGGCTGTATTTCCATTGCCCGACTCATCAGCAGTGGTTCCGCCAGTGCCCTCATCCATCCTCCACCACCCAACAGGCGCAGCGCCTCCAGAGTCGGCAGTCGAGTATTCGTTGTGTGTGATCGAGCCAGTACCCTCGTCAAATTTATAATGCGCAACAGGCCTACCTTTATTATAGTCATAAGCAACCTGCGCCTGCGTCCGGGCGTAGTTATAGAGCTTTACGTCGTCGATAGTCCCGTCAAAAGAATAGCTTCCACCAGTATCGTAAGCTCCCAGTACCAGCTGATTTGTAGTAGTATCTATATTGCCTGTCTGGGCTACTGGAGTACCATTCAAAACACCATTTAGATAAACTTTCATATATGCTCCGTCATAAACACCGACAACATGAGTCCATTTATTCAAAGGAACATATGAAGAAGAATATGCCTGTTTACTTACACCGCCTATTTTAATTCTAAAAAACACCCTCCCATCCCCTACACCACACAAACCTGTTCTATAATATTCGCCTTGCTTAATAAGAAAAATTGGATAATGTATATCATACGAATTCGGCCTGACCCATGACTCAATTGTAACAGCTCCTGTAATATCTAAAATATTATTATTACCACAATTCACACGATCTGCGTCTCCATCAAAACTTAAAGCACTGCCATGTTTTCCCTGTACCCATGTTGCATTATTAATAGTGCCGTCATTTCCGTTGCCGCTTCTGTCATACGCATTCGTCCCAGTATTCTCATCCAGCGGCCAGTAGCCCACCGGCGCATTACCCTCATTCGGATCCACGCCTGCGCCGAGATGCACAGCAGAGCCAGCATTGTAGTCCACAAGTATCTGCGCGGCTGTGCGGGCGTAGTTGTAGATCTTTACATCGTCGATCAGGCCGGAAAAACGAGAACTAGTGCCAGCATATGAACCGATGTAAAGTAGATTAGCATTATCCGCAACACTTCCGCTACAACTATATGAGTCGATGTACTGCCCATTGATATAAAAATCAACTGTATCAGCATCCCGTGTAACCGCAACATGTGACCATTGACCCTCTGGTGTACTGCCATGACTACCAACAGTAGAATAACTCCAAACAGTACTGTCAGCATAAGTGATTGTCTCATTAGCATTCTTATAAATTGAATAATGGGAATCCTTATGAATGATATCGCCAGCTCCCGCGCTTGCATTTGGTTTTATCCACGCTTCTAAAGTCAATTCTGTTCCTGTAATACTTAAGCTCGGACTATCAGCTATCTGCACATCATCGTCTGTTCCATCGCATTCCAATGCGCCTCCAATCTTTCCCTGAGAGGTCCACATCTGACCTGCAGCAGTATTTGTACCGCCAGTGCTTGGTCTGAGCGTACCATCGTTAGAACCTATTTCATCATAAGCCGTCGGACCCCCGCCTTCGTCGAAGCGCCAGTGGGCTACTGGGTCATTGCCTTTGTCTGCTGCATAGACAAGGTTCGTTAATATTGTTAGAATCGTTATTATCGTTAATTTCGTTAGTAGCTTGTATCTCATTTTAACTCCGTCAATTTCTCCTGTACGTAAGAACGCATTCTCACATCAGGAATCCTTCTGGCCCAACCCCTGGCCCTTGCAAAGCTAAAGGCCTTAGGGAAATGCATCTCTGGAAAATACCCGAACTGCTTCTTCTTGCGCCCGGAAAGATATAGGCTGTCCACCAATGCCTTTTCCGGCTGGGCTATCAAAAAACTCCCGCTTCCCTTATACCAATCAAACCCGTTAAAAAACCCCGGCGAAATCTTATGGACTGAAAAAACCCCTAACTTCGTCCGAATAACCTTTGTATGCACTGTTGAAGCCAATGTAACCATCTGTGGAATCTGCTCAATCATGCCATAAAGGTGCAACGCGCTCACAAAAGAAACATACGCCCGATGCCTTGGAAAAAGATACGGCACCACTGTGTAAGGACTTAAGCCATTTGTGCCAAGCTCTGCCCAGACACCTTTATATATCTTAATCACGATGCCCTGCCTTTTAAGGACATTAAGCGCATGGGTAGTGTTTGATAAAGACTTACCTGAAATAGCCGCGAGCTCATGCGTCGTAAACGCGGGCCTATTTAACTTTTTAATAAATGTAAATATCGGCTGCCTGGTCATCTCCGACTCCCTAACTGTTCTATAAAACTTGAGCTGTAGGCCAGGTTTAAACCTGGCCTACTATAAAACTCGATACCTTCAGCTTTATCTCATCCCATGAAGATGATGAATCATATACAGCCTGATCTTCTGGTGCTAGATAAGAGAGTACTGTATCCCTGAATTGCTCAAATCCCACGCTAAACACATTCTCCTGCGCCTTCTGAGATTGCTTCGGGCGCTGCGCGCCCTCGCAATGACATTGAGAACTCAAAACATATAAATCAAATATATCCCGCGCCTGGGTCGTTGAGCGGCCTAGCAAAGCGCCTATCTTCTGCATTATCGCTGATTCAATATCATAGTGCGAGACAAGTAAAGGCGCTATCTTATACGGCCGCAAAACACTATTCAGTAGAGGCTCAACTACCGCAGTGCCCTTAAAGCCCCTGCGAGAAAATTCAATCTTAGTGAAAAGGTCTTCTCCTGCGAATGTTACCAGATGCACCTTGAACCGCTGCGTAGTCTGGGTCTGCTTTGCCTTAATCATGTCCGGCACTACTACCTTTGCCACGCCAAAGGTCTTAAAAATCTCATGGAATGAAACATTAGACAATATCTTCATGACTATGTCCTTGAGAACCTCGACCTCTATTCCTTTAACATCTATATCCATATCCTCTGAATAACGAAAACTATTATAGAAAAAGCGCAGGTTTGAACCACCCTTAAGCGCATACAGCTCAGGCTTTACCTTCCTGACAAACCACCTCAAGAACTCAATGTGAAATAACTCTCTTAATTGCAATTGGTTATATATTGTCTTTTCCATTTCAGTTATGTCCTTTAGTTGAGCTTTAGCTCAATTAAACTACATAATAAGTATACCTGTTAGAAAGTTGCTTGTCAACTCCTTGTTTTGGGGATTAGGGTTTTGGTTATTAGGTAATTGGGGGATTGGGGACAATGTCCCCAATCCCCCAGTCCCCAATCCCCTTACTATAGTAGACACACCAGAAGGCCAAATTCTTTCAACTTTTTTCATCATCCCTAATTTCCTAATCATCTGATCCTCTTCTCCCCTTGTCATTGCGAGGGTACGAAGTGCCCGAAGCAATCTCTTATTCCCTATTATACTTCAGCTTAACTTCACCTAACTTCGCATTCTTACTGCTATCCGCAGTCATGGTGAATTTCAGGGTCATATAGTCGCCATCTGTATAGGTTAGGTTCAGATCAGTGCCTGGCACTGAATAGGCATTCCAACCATTGGCAGTCCTCTTAGTATCAGTATCATCCAGTGTATCAGCAGTGTCGTATACTGCAAGCGTCACGCCACTATTACCTGGCGTGGCATCGATGTTCGTGTAATATGTAACCGCTGCCGTAGCATCCCACGTGCCAAAGTCTTCTGGCATCAGAACCCTCACATATACGTCATAGGACTGATTCGAGGCATTTCCAGCCCAGTTGTAGTAGTTGTGGAAGTTAGAGGCTGTAGAATCAAAGCTAGAGGTCATTATGCCGTTTCCTGTGCCGCTCAGGACTGCTGTGGGGAACTCTGGGGTCAGGTCTATGGTGTTTACGGTCTGGCTACCTGCGCCGCCAATGGTTCCAGTAGCTGTAATGTTGCCAACTACGTGTAAAGCCTCGGTTGGCCCCGTCGTGCCGATGCCGACGTTGCCAGCTGTTGTTATTCTCATAAACTCTGCTGGTGTTGAACTTCCAAAAATAATATTAGAAGTCCTGGAACGAAGCTCAATATCTTGACCAGAAGTAGAAGGATAAATCGTCCCTGCTCCTGTCCCACCCAAATATATTCCACCAGCTTGAAAATTAAATTGATTACTTCCAGCTATAACATGTAAAGCACCTGTTGGCCCCGTCGTGCCGATGCCGACGTTGCCAGCTATTAAAGTGCCATTCCCGTTGGCTCCTCCGCCATCACTAACTCCTAATTTATTAACGCCCAAACGAACTAACCCTACATCTGTTGCTCCACCTAACCCAGCTGCTCCCCAGGCAATAGCAGTATCTGGACCCAGTTTAAAATAAGTTTTATAAAATTGAAAAGCATCAACGCCCTCACTTGCAAAATTAAAATAATCGTCTGACGTTTCATAAAACCCAGTATCCCCATCACCAAACGCAATACCATTAGCCAATGCGCCTACGCCATTATTCAGATGAAGTAATGCGATAGGCGCCGTCGTGCCTATGCCGACGTTGCCGTCATCTGTTATTCTCATTCTTTCTAAACTCGGACCAGCAGTATAGAACTTGTGCCCATCAGAACCCCAGTATTCATTCATATCATCAGTCCCAATTCTCATTAAGGTTGTGTAAGTCCCACCTGACGTTTTCCCAGCAATACCTTGATTGTTTATACCAAGAGCAATCCAACCATTTACCTCTAATTTGTAAGCTGGACTCGTCGTGCCAATCCCCACCTTACCATCTGTAGTCACGATAAAGTCTGTGTTGGTTCCATCGGAGACTGCGAGTTTGCCAAGTGGCCCTGTCGTGCCGATGCCGACGTTGCCGCTGTTGTAAAGTATCCCACTTGCTCCATAAAAACTAAATGCACTACCAGCACCATTATTAATAGCATAAGAATAAATTCCATGATTATCATTGGCATTAACTGGTGTAGAATATGTCGCAATACCATAAGATTTCCCACCCGTATATGTATTTAAAAAATTGCCAGTAACAGAGGTACTTGAGCTTAATACCTTTAATTTTTGGTCTGGCACCGTCGTACCTATGCCGACGTTGCCGCTGGTTATTTTTAAATCGCCGTTTGGTACCGTTACACTATTATCACTTCCAAATGCTATTGATTGAATTGAGTTATTATAAATAGAAAAAGCATTAGCTCCAGTGACTTGAAGAGAACTTGCTTTATTAAATGTAATTCCTTCATATCCATAATTGCCAGCAAAACTCTTATTACTCCCATAAATCAATATGTTCGCATTATTAGTCCCTGAAAGTCTCATCGTAGGATTGGTAGACCCAATGTCTAAAGCATATATTGGCGCCGTCGTGCCTATGCCGACGTTGCCAGTGGTTTGTTGAACCGTTATACCAAGTCCATGAAATTCTCCCAAAAACAAATCATTAGTAACTCCAGATTTAATGAGCAGATTACCTCCTGAGCTATCTATTCTTCCAATAACAGAACCAGCTCTATTAAACTCAATAAATTCATTAAACGACGCTGCTGAAAACTTAAGCGTTCCTTCATTTATTTCCAACTTCGCCCCAGGCGCCGTCGTGCCGATGCCGACGTTGCCTGTGCTTGTGGTATCGAAGATCATGTCGTAGGCGCCCATGGTTAGAGTGGTGTCTTCTGTTAGCGTGCCGCCTAGTTCAAAGGTGGAGCCGTCTTGGGTTAAGCCGCTGCCAGCTGAGAATACTGCTGCGCCGGAGAATTGGGTAAAGGCTAGGGCTGTAGAGCCGACTGTGACTGCTTCATCTGTAGAGCAGACCCAGGCTGTGTCTTCGTTTAGAGTACCTTTCTCGATGAAAACGGCTGCTGAGACGACTTCGTCATTTTCATTAAAGTCGCTTGCCCTTGTTGGCGCGCCTGATGCATTGACTGTGTAGATACCGTTCTCGCTTCCTGTGGTCTGATTCTTAATTAGTATACGGTTGCCTGTTACAAGCGCTATGCCGTCCACTGTCTGGGCATTTGCATAGGCTGTAGCGAGTGCGCCATTGGCAGTAGTGGCGACTCTTACAGACTGCTTCCACTTTAGACCTGCTATAGAAGCGTCAATGTAGGTCTTGGTAGCATGCTGAGAGGCTATCTTTGTATCAGAATCTGCTGCGAGCGTCGTAGTTGTATCAAGATAGCTCGTAGGCAGATAATTTGATGCAGTGATTGTATCAGGTATATCATTGTCAACAAGAGCCCTAAATGTTGGCGCTGCTGAGCTAGAAGTCGGACCTGCAAGAACTATATTCGCGCTCTGAGTGTCAAAAGTAACAGCTAAGGTGCCGCTACCTGTAACTGGAGAGCTAGCCACATCAAACATAGCTGTAGGCATAGTAAGGCCAACGCTTGTGACTGTGCCTCCAGATTCACCATCCCATGCCACTGAGTCAAGCGTGCGCTTACTGAGATTGCCTGATGAATCAATCATAACCGCAGCAGTCTCGCTAGCGCCAGCCACACCAGCTAATCTCACAGTGCCACTAGTATGTAACTGCGCCAATGGCCCTGTCGTACCTATGCCGACGTTGCCCGAAGTTGTTGCAAGCTGTGCCCCAGTAGTCGTTCTTAGGTCTCCAGTTACATCCAGTTTATATGTTGGAGTTGTGTCCCCGATGCCGACGTTGCCTGCATTAAAATATGCCTGACCACCAGAATCATAAGAACGAATCATTACGTCAGTATTTCCTGCGGCGTCTTTTAGCTGAATAAATCCACCACTGGAATTTAATTCAAAAGATGCTGCTCCACTATTAGAATTATTTGTAATTTGAAATCCAGTAGCATTACCTCCTCTCAAATGCAAGGCTCTATTTGGACTTGTTGTTCCAACTCCTATAAAACCATTTTCAACTATAATGTTCCCATTTACATTTAATGGTGCCACTGGCGCTGTTGTGCCGATGCCGACGTTTCCTTTATTGTCTATCCTTACCCTTTCCGAAAATTCATCATTATCATTTGTCCAAAATACAAGAGCACCTAATTCACTTATGCCTGATGTATCAGATACCACTGCTCCAATTTTAGCTTGGTCTTTAATCGTACCATCAGCTCGCTCCAATTCAAATGATATTGCTCCTCCTAATCCGTCAGCTGCTGTACCGCTTGTTCCTCGCCGAATATTCAAAACGTCAATTAGTGTATTTGTACTACTTGGTTCCGTAAGAACGTCCAGTACGGTCTCTGGCCCCGTCGTGCCGATGCCGACGTTGCCGCTGGTATTCATAAATAAACCCGAAGCTGAACCACTACTCTTAACCAGAAAATCTTGAGAAGCACCCGAAGCATTGAAAATTGTGTGACCTGTAGCATGATTCATATCCAACAATGAATTGTTATCTCCGTAAAAATATATTCTGTCGTTTTCAAAGAACATCCCTGTATTCACATCATCATTGTGATAGATTCCTGAATCTGTTCCTATATATCCTACTACATCTAATGCGTAATCTGGCGCCGTCGTCCCGATGCCTACGTTGCCAGTTTCATTTACATACAAATCTCCCGATTTTATATCAACATAACCAGAAGCAGCAAGTGCAATATCATCGTTTGATTGTATGCTTATATCTCCAGTACTTCTACTACGCAGCCAAATATTACCAGTTGCACCAAAAAGAAAACCATAATCACCGTCCGACCAATCGGAATGCCACATACCAACATAATCATCAGCATCAGAATATGCATTTCCAATTAATAATTCACCTACTTTTAAACCATCATATAAAGTCGTTGCATTAACCTCTAACATTTTACTCGGCCCCGTCGTGCCTATGCCGACGTTGCCTCCTGTGATGCGCATGTATTCTGTGCCGTCTTCTACGAACTCTATGTAGCCGTCGCCTTCATCTACGACCTCTACCTCTGTGTTTAGCTCTACTATCTTGTCCGCTGATATGCCTGAGACAGCGCTGTCCACATAGGCCTTGACTGCTTGCTCTGTTGGCACAGCATCATCACTGTCACCAGCAAGGTTTTCATCAGTAGAAAACTCATTTATAGATGTACCTGCTGAAAGCTGCAAGGTGCCTTCCACGTCCAGCTTTGCAAGCGGCGTGGTCGTGCCTATGCCTATATTACCACTCGCAACACTCGCGCCTGTAGCATCCAGGCCTGTGCCAAAGATTAGATTACCTATAGAGAGCTGGTTCGAGCCAGTAGCGCTCTGCGCGTCTATGTCATAGCCAATGATGACGTTGTTCGCGCCACTCGTGATATTATTGCCTGCCTGGTAGCCGAGCAGGATATTATTGCTGCCTGTGCTCAAGGCATAGCCTGCGCAATAGCCGACTAAGGTATTATTAGAATAAGAATTACTGGCTACACCAGCACCTGCTTGACTACCCAAAGCAACATTATTGGAACCAGTCAGATTATTGCGCAATGCATCATAGCCTACGCCAGAGTTATTGCTTCCTGTTGTGTTTTCATATCCAGTGCGGTGGCCAAGAAAAGAATTCCCACCGCCTGTGGTAATGTCTGTACCTGCGTTTCCGCCTATAAGAGTGTTGTAATTTCCTGTGGTTATGACTGAACCTGCAGCATAGCCAAAATAGGAGCTACCCCTACCTCCTGTTGAGCCAGCGTATAGGCCTACAGCAGTTGAATCATTAGAGAATTTAAATACAGGTAGGGTGTTTGCGTAAATCACGCCGCCTGTGGTGTTAAACTTAGGCGAGCTTGCGCCTAAGCTGGCATCAGCAGTTGTGTCAGTATAGGTCGTGGTAGTGTTATTACTAATGGTAGCTACGTACTTGGTCCTGTCATAGCCTTGACCTACTGTGCATCTATAGATCTTTCGCGCAGTAACATGGGCTGAACCAGTAGGAATATTTGTGAGCCCGACCTGCTGGTTGCCAGAGGTGGTGGTGGCTACAGTACCGTTAGAGCCTCTTGCTGTTTCGCCCTCGGCAGTGACAAAAGTAATTCTGTAGTAGTAGCTTCCTATTTCAAGGCCTGAGCCTGCCTGTGCAGTAGCTGTTGCTGCGCTTGGTTTTGTCTCCTGGCCAAACCGCAGATTGCCATGGTCAACGTCAAGCAGCCTAGCCGGCGCAGTCGTGCCAATGCCGACCTTGCCGCTACTCTTTACAACTGCATCTGCAGTAGCATCGCCACCGTAAAAAAGCACATCTCTCCCGCTGCTTATGCCAAGCTGGATATCGCCACTAGATCCCGATTTTAGAAGCAAATAACCTGAGCTATTAATCTCATAACTTGTACTACCTGATTCCTGAATAAGTAAACTTCTACTACCATCATTTAATTTTATATTCCCATCATAGACTTCTAATTTCTGTCCTGGCCCTGTCGTCCCGATGCCGACGTTGCCGGATGTCATTGTTATGTTTCCTGTTCCTGTCCACGAATCATTGGTTGTATCAGCTGCGCCAGCAGTAATGCCATCTAACTTGCCTGCATAAGTCGAAGTCATGTAACCATTAACTGACGATGTTGCTGCTGCCATTGAAATATCTGGAGTAGCTCCTTCACTAGAAACAACAGGAGCGGTTGCAGTTACTGATGTTACTGTACCTGCAGGCCAGGATGTGCGGGTCACTCCGCCTAAACGGATACCTGTACCTCCTACATCTAAGCTTGCCAATGGCCCCGTCGTGCCGATGCCGACGTTGCCTGTGCTTATGACGTTTAGACTATTTGTGCCGCCTGCGATGAGGGAAAGGGTATTATCAGCAGCATGTCCTAAACCAGTATCCACATCATCTCTATATGGAACTATACTTGGATTTGTTGCTGATGAATCTTCGTGTAGAATAGCACCACCCCAAGAACCCAAATTTCCAAGTAAATTACCATTTATAATCCAATAATCTCCGCCATTATGACTTATATAGAACTCATCCTCACTATGTTCATAAATCCCAGCACCCCCATCACCAAAAGTTAAGCCAGTAGCTAAACTACCTGTGCCACCGTTGATATTAAGGATTGACTGTGGCCCCGTCGTGCCGATGCCGACGTTGCCGCTTGTATCTATAACCATTCGAAACTTACTATCGGTTCTATCATAAATATATAGTTCATTATCATTTGTCCCAAAACCAAATCCTCCCTCAGTATTACTTAATTCCATCCACGCCCCATCACTTGTTCCACTCGAAAATTTTACAATTTGACCACCTGCTGGGGTTGCCACAACATTGAGCGGGTGACTTGGCCCCGTCGTGCCTATGCCGACGTTGCCTGTGCTTGTGGTGTCGAAGATCATGTCGTAGGCGCCCATGGTTAGGGTGGTGTCTTCTGTTAGTGTGCCGCCAAGCTCAAAGGTAGAGCCGTCTTGGGTTAAGCCGCTGCCAGCTGAGAATACTGCTGCGCCGGAGAATTGGGTGAAGGCTAGGGCTGTAGAGCCGACTGTGACTGTTTCATCTGTAGAGCAGACCCAGGCTGTGTCAGCGTTAGACGTACCTTTTTCAATAAATACTGCGGCTGAGACGACTTCGTCATTTTCATCAAGGTCTGTTGCTCTTGTAGGTGCGCCTGAAGCATTGACTGTGTAGATGCCGTTCTCGCTACCTGTGGTCTGATTCTTAATGAGTATGCGGTTGCCTGTAGCGAGCGCTATACCGTCCACTGTCTGAGCATTTGCATAGGCTGTAGTGAGTGCACCATTGGCAGTAGTAGCGACTCTCACAGACTGCTTCCACTTTAGACCTGCAATTGCAGCGTCTACGTAGGACTTCCTTGCTGCATCACCATCAGCTGATGGCGCGCCTAAGCCTGTTACAAGGTTATCGCCCATGGCAAGGTTACCTGACATGGTGTCAGTTGCTTTTTCTACCCAAATATCTCCTGCGTCTCCTGCAATTAAACCCAGGTTATCTCTTGCATCTGCTTCATTGGATGCGCCTGTACCACCATCAAGTACTGCAACATCTGCGCCGCCTGATTGATAGATAGTGCTATCTGCTACGTGGGTATGGCTAGTTGCAGTAAGGGAATTTGTAGATGTAGAGGTAATACTGCTGGGCGTACCCAAGGTAGCAGCGCCGGTCGCAGTAATCGTTGTAAAGTCCATGCCATTGCCAGCGCTGACACTTGTGACTGTGCCTCCAGATTCGCCATTGAATGCCACTGAGTCAAGCGTGCGCTTACTGAGATTGCCTGATGAGTCAATCATAACCGCAGCAGTCTCGCTAGCGCCAGCCACACCAGCTAATCTCACAGTGCCACTAGTATGTAACTGCGCCAATGGCCCCGTCGTGCCTATGCCGACGTTGCCCGAGCCTTTGACTATTAACCTTTTATTTGCAAATCCATTTGTAGAAATAAAAACATCACTATCATTATCAGTAGATAACGCTAAGTACCCTGCACTCCTAATAGATGTTGCTGAAGAACCATGTAAAACATAATCTTCAAATGTCCAATTCATAGCACCCGTATTTATATCTAACTTCTCACTCGGCCCCGTCGTGCCGATGCCGACGTTGCCGCTGTTTAAAATCCTTATCGCCTCACTGCGAGACGTTGCCCCATTCGCAGTAACCTCAAAACGCAAATCAGCTCCTTCTGCACTTCCTGACCAATTTTCAGTAGCATACGATTGAAACCCAGCGACATTTTGAAGAGTATGACTGGCATCTGTTGCCCCGCCCAATAGAAAGAATCCTAATCTATCTCCAGAAACAATAGCTCCTCCGTCATCGTGGTATCCAATTATTCCAGCCCCACCAGCCCCACTATCGGTGCTTATAAATTTTGCTACATTCCAACTGTCATGCTGTATTTCTAATTTAGCTTGCGGGGCCGTCGTGCCGATGCCGACGTTGCCGCCATTTTTTCCATATAACCAAGTATTTTCATTCGTATCCTTTATCTCAAATGCATTATTATTCTTCGTCTGAATTGTTAGTCTTGTGTTCGCCGTATCTATCCTACCAATTTCATTACTACTTCTCTCAAAGAGTATACCCTGAGGACTTGTTCCACTTGTTTTGATATATCCATCTAAAATTTCCAGCTTCTGACTCGGCCCCGTCGTGCCGATGCCGACGTTGCCGCTACTATCTATTCTGACTCGTTCCTGTCCCGTATCATAACCACCTGTTCTAAATTGAATACTATTTGAACCACCAGAAGCCACTTGCGAATTAGAAAAAATAACAATGCTATTTTCTGCACCAAAACCAGCGTTGCTAGCAAGACCAGCTGAAGCAGAATCAGAGTATTGATTAAAGAAAGCTAATTCACCCGCATTGTTTTCAAGAGTTACTCTTGCAGCTGTATCGTTATCACCGTTTACTATCTTAAGCCCATCCCAATCAACAGAGGTATTGATTTCCAACTTCGTCCCAGGCGCCGTCGTCCCGATGCCGACGTTGCCTGCATTGTCTACGTAAACTCTGCTTAACGAGTTTGTAATTAAAGATACTGTGCCGCTTGCACCACCATCCCCTCCAATTCCCGTACCAAGGTCTGAACGAGAAGTTACAAATACAGGATTAGTTGCTGACGAAGTTTCATTCAATATTCCAAGACCTGCTGCATTCCATACCCTAATCTCATTACTTTTAAACATCCAGCTTGTACCGCCGCCAGTACTAAGTGCTAAAGTATCATCGCCATATTCATAAAACCCAGTATCCCCATCACCAAAAGCCAATGAAGGTGTAGCCGAATCGTTATTCGAAGGAAGAACCAAATGATTAGTTGCTGTCCCTGTCATTATTAAGTTGCCACCATCTACTTCCAACTTCGCCCCTGGCCCAGTCGTGCCGATGCCGACGTTGCCGGCTTCTGTTACGTAGAATTGGTCATCTACGCTAAAGTCGCCTGTGCCTGTTAGGTCGTAGAGCATCTTGTAGTTGCCCTGGGTGATGGTGGTGTCTTTTGTAAGTGCGC